>JADFNE010000008.1 GCA_022563535.1 Myxococcales bacterium | reverse complement strand
CCAGCTACCGGACCGTGTCGAAGGAGCAATTTCGAGCCCATGGAAGCAAGCAGTCGACCGAGTTTTGAAAACATCTACCTGAACCTGGCCCGCACGCTGGCCAACCGCTCGACCTGTTCCCGCCTGAATGTCGGCACGGTGATCACCAGCACGGATTATCGCAAGGTGCTCGCCGTCGGTTACAACGGGAACGCCACGGGACTTCCGAACCAGTGCGATCGCGAGGATGCCGGCAACTGCGGCTGCCTTCATTCGGAAGAGAACGCCGTGATCAATTGCGACTCACCGCGTCAAGTCGAGAAGATCGTCTTCGTGACCCATCTACCGTGCGTGGCCTGCGCCAAGCGCTTGATCAACCTCGGTAACGTTCGGCAGGTCTATTACGGTGAAGACTACCGACTGCGAGACTCGCTCGAGTTACTGAAGAGCGTGGGCATCAAGGTGGAGAAACTCGAGATCTAGACTCACCTCGACAGCAATCCCGAAACTCTCGAGGGTCGTTCAAAGATTCGGGATTTCGAACTTCGCATCCCTCATGCGAGTCAGGGTAAAGAGCTTCGGGTCCAGTCGATTCCCGGGCTTCACCTTCACCACCCGCGCCTCGTCGATCCGGTTCGCCCGAAAGTCCCGGGAGATCATGCGCATGGGGACCAACCCCCTGCCGATCGCCTTCATGTCACTCCTGGGATATTGGAGGATGCGATAGGGCCGCAGACCGAGTCCCTGGAAGAAGTGGATCTCGACAAGGGCGTAGTCCTGCGAATCGACGATGAAGTCGACCCGCTCGTACGCTGCCCGGAAGCGCGGCTTCGCAGATACCGAGTAAAAATATTGATCTTCAATCTGGGTCCGCTCGATGCTGTGAATCAGATAGTGTTTCGACTGTCGGACGCGAAAGTCGTCGTAGTGAAACGAATTTCCGTAGAACGGATCTTCTCCCCGGCCACCCTTCAGGTGTTCGACCGTTCCGCTCGCCGGGCGATAACCAAAGCGCTCGTCTTCAAGCGCCCCAGTCTCGATGCTGAGAAAACGACTTTCAACCTCGTGGACGTCGCTGCTCACATCCCCGGTCAACACGCCGATCGTGAGCGTGCGCGACTTGCGCTTGATTCGGGCGAGCTTGAGGGTCTGCGTCAACGTCACCCCGTCTTGTCCGTGCTGGAAAATCTCGACCATCCGGGTGTGGTCTCCGGGATACGATTTTGCGAAGGCGCGATCGAGCACCGTAGCCGCGGGGGGAATGGGTCCCAATTCGGGCTTCTTCGGTACGACCTCGGGTATGGGAGCCGGCTTTGCGGGGGGCGGTGCGACTTTTACGACCTTGGCAATCTTTTTGGGCTGGGGCTTGGGAGCCCGAGGTTTGGGCTTCACCGGAACTTCGACTTCAACGATCTTCACCACTTCGACCAGAACCTCGACGGGGACCTCTACGATCTTTTCCACCGGGACTTCGATGATTTGGACAATGGGCGGTTCAGGCGGCGGCGGCGGGTTGAAGTACAAGAAGGCTGCGCCTCCAGCGATCACGCCCAACAGTACGACACAGATGACGGCCAACGCCGCATGGGAGCGGCCGTTGGATTTAGAGGCTTCCGTTCCCAGCACCGCGACACGGGTCGAGACCGATGGCTCCTCCAAGAGTTCATCGAAGGAATCGGGCGGGAGGTTTCGATTGACTTCGGGAGCTGGCATGGCGGCGGCTGGCGCCGAAGACTTGATTGCGCTGGCTGCCGCTGGAGACGCGCCTCCATCCAGACGCCTGGATGCCGTGCCGACCGTCTCTGCGTCGACCGTGCTGCTTCCACGCGAGGCTGCCAGGGTGAGCGCCGCAGAGCACAAGCGGTTGATGCTTCTCGGGTTGCCTCCCGCGGCATCGGCGATGCGATCCAGCGCGTCACTCGAAAAGATCGGGGTCGCAATGAGTTGCGCGATTTGTACGCGCCGATCCACATAGTCTCGGGTCTGTTCGGGCTGGAGCGGGGCAAGTTCGATGCGCGAGTGGGCGCGATCCGAAAGCCAGGTAAACACTGGAGCGCTCGTAACCTCTCGGGCTACCAACACGATCTGGAGCCGATGCACCTGCCTGCCTTCGCTGGCCTTCAGGTCGAGATATGCGCCGAGGTGTTTGACCGAATCTTCACCCAATTGCTCGGCGCGATCCACGATCACTCGATAGGTTTGCGCGGGCACTTGATCTGCAACCATGCTTCCGGGCGAAAGACGCCCCCGACTCAGTTTGAGTTGCTCGCCAATCTCCTGCCCAAGCTCACTCCAGCTCGATGGCGGATTCATAATGCGCGCGGTTCGAATGCCGTCCTTGATCTCCCTCGACATCGCGTCGATCGCAGCAGTTTTGCCAACCCCGGGTTCGCCCACGATGACCATCAGCCTGGTCTCCGCATCCAAAAATCCGCGGAGTGCCTTCAGTGCGCGCCGCAGGGGACTGCTGCGCAAAAGGAATTTGGAATCGTGATTCGACGAGAACGGATTCATTTCGAGACCGAATCGCCTCAGATCCTCGCCGCTCAATCCACCCTTCGTGCCTAGTTTGACCGACCCCAGGGTCTTCGCACCATTTGCCATCTCACCACTCCATCATCCATTGCAGCGTCGATCCAACCCACGGCTTCAAGCTCAATTTTTCGATATGCCGCAATGTGTTGTGTTGGCGCACGCGGCAGCATGTCACTGGTTTAATTCGTCCAACCGGAGAAAAAGTGAACCGTTTTACAGCCGCTCCGCCGCGGGATTGCGTAGCCGCACACCTCTACTCACGCAGGGCTGGATTCTTGCAGTTTGATTGGATTTGATTCAGATTTCCTTCTCCATGCGCTAGCAGATTTCAACAGGGCTTCTAACTTTCACAGATGGAAAAGCCATGTCCCGCGGAGTTGTATGCAAAGCTCCACACCGGGAATCCCGGAGATCTGGCCTTTTATCGCGAGCAGTGTCGAGGCGCAGAAAGCCTCCTCGAACTCGGTTGCGGATACGGCCGTGTACTCGAGACTCTCGCCGGCGAGGATCGCCGGCTGGTTGGCCTGGACATGAACCCGGCGTTGCTCAATCTCGCCAGAAACCGCCTGCGCCCTGGCGATCGCGTCGAACTCGTGCAAGGGGACATGCGACGCTTTGCGTTCCGCTGCAAATTCGATCGCATCTTGATTCCCTACAGCGGATTGTATTGTCTGCTCTCGGAGGGCGAAGTGCGCTCGTGCTTCCAGCGTATCGCCGACCATCTCGAGCCGGGGGGGCGCCTCATTTTCGACGCATACTCAGCCGATGCTTTTCATCGCGAACTTCCGACAAACAAAGGCGACGCTTCTGACGATGACGAAGTCGCCAACATCGTCCACGACGGCGTCGCATACCAGGTGGTGGAACAGGCCGACTGGTCACGCGACGAACAACGACTCGACGTCGTCTACACGTACGAACCTCGCCAAGGTGGGTATTCGGTCGCCGCACCCCTGGCACACCGCTATCTGCTGAGCGACCAGATCGCACCCCTGCTCGATGCAGCCGGCCTGCGGCTCGTGTCGCTCGCCGGAAACTACGACGGATCCCCGCTCGACGACGACTCCGACCTGATTGTCGCCACGGCCGAGCTAGCGAGCAAGTAGATCGAGATCGGCCTTCATCATGATTTCGACCAGTTCCTGGAACTTGACCTTGGGCTCCCAACCGAGGCGCTGTTTGGCCTTGGTGGGATCGCCGAGCAGAATATCGACTTCGGCCGGGCGGTAGAACCGCCGGTCGATGTCGACGATCACCTTGCCCGACTTGTCGTCTCGCCCTACTTCGTCCACGCCGCTGCCTTCCCATTCGATGCCCATGCCGGCGATTCGTGCCGCGCTGACGATGAATTCGCGCACGGTGTGGGTTTCGCCCGTGGCCACGACGTAGTCCCCGGGCTCATCGCATTGCAGCATCATCCACATCATCTCGACGAAGTCTTTTGCGTAGCCCCAATCGCGTTTCGCATCCATGTTGCCCATCGACAAGGTCTGCTGCATACCCGCCCTGATGCGCGCCAGCCCGAGCGTCACCTTTCGCGTGACAAAGTTCTCACCCCGTCTCGGGGACTCGTGATTGAAGAGGATCCCGTTGCTCGCGTGCATCCCATACGCTTCGCGGTAGTTGCGCACGATCCAGTATCCGTACAGCTTGGCCACTCCATAGGGCGATCGCGGATGGAAGGGAGTCGACTCGGATTGCGGCACTTCCTCGGCCTTGCCGAAGAGTTCGGAAGTTGACGCTTGGTAGAACCGACTCGTCAAGTCGAGGGAACGAATCCCTTCGAGGAGCCGCAACACCCCGGTCGCATCCACGTCCGAGGTGTACTCGGGCTGATCAAAGGACACGCCCACATGGGACTGGGCCGCCAGATTGTACAACTCGGTCGGTCGCACCTTGCCGAGGATACGATTGATGCTGCTGGAATCTCCCATGTCCCCGTAGTGAAGTTCGTAAACCTGGCCGTCCTTTCGCGCCTGCCGAACTCGGTCTTCTACCCGGGCGCGATTGAAGAGCGACGTCCTCCGCGCGATTCCGTGGACGTCATATCCCTTGTCCAGGAGCAATTCAGCGAGATAAGACCCGTCCTGACCGGTGACTCCGGTAATCAGCGCAATCTTGTCGTTCATGTTCTTCCTTCCCTGCCCGGGCCAATACGACTCGCGCATGCTAGCAGCCCGCTTGCCGAACTTGCCGGGCGAGAAATTCGATTCGCTGGTCGAGCCGTTTACGAGTGTCCGGAAAAGCCCCACGACCTGCGTCAGCCGAACTCGCGTCGGTATCGCACCTGGGTCGCTTCGCCCCGCCAGAAAATCAACGGAATTCCGCGGAACGGTCGGCGGGCGAGACGATACAGCGCTTCATCGAGAACCAGTTCCGTAACCGAGATGATGGGAAGCTTGCGGGCCTGCTCGAAACTGAACCAGCAAAGATCGAGTAGTTCGCCATTGCTCCGCAGGCGGCCTTTCGCAAGCTCGCCCGGGACCAGGAAAAAGCGAGCGTCGTATCGGATCGGTGAATCGGTTGGGGTGATGGCCCGGGCGATGAGCCGAAGGCGATCGAGGTCGGGCCGGATCTCGCCGGCAACCCGCTTGCCGACCAACAGACCCGTTTCTTCGAAGGTTTCGCGAACGGCCGCCACAGCCAGCATTCGCGCGCGTCGGCGGGTTGCGCGTGCGGCAGTGCGCACGAGTTCTCGATCCGGCAGCTCAGTACCCGCGACCAGGCTCGCATCGGAGTTTTCCACTCGACCGCCTGGAAACACGTACACGTCGGGCATGAAGCGGTCTTTTGCAGGACGCTTCCCCATCAGGACTTGAGGCTGGCCTCGATGTTTGCGCACCATCACCAAACTCGCGGCATCCCGGGGCCGCACCGGTGAACGACGTTGTTTCATGGAATTCGACCACTACACACATTACGCAAACTGCGCAAAGGCAATGCCCTCGAACGTGAGATGACAGAAGTCCGTGATTCGGCTTCTTGGCTACTTAGCTGCTTCTTAGGGAGTCGGCAGTCCATTCACTCCGCGACCCGGAATCGGGTGCAAGTTGAACATGAACCTGATGCCGCTGAGCAGGGTAGCGCGAATTTCGACAAAAGCGCAGATCCATTCACGCCGGGCGCCCCGGAGCTTGATGCCATAGGATCACAAGAGAAGAATTTCGGGAGATGGATGTGAAGATCGACGGCTCGGTCATGGTGGACGATCCGCGAGACGCCGGCGTGGCGGTTCGGGCACTCGAGGCACAAGGCTACGACGGCGGATTCGTGTTCGAAGGACGTCACGATCCTTTCCTGCAGATCGGCGTCATGGCGGAACACAGCGAACGCATCGATCTGATTACGGCGATTGCCGTGGCGTTCGCGCGCAACCCGATGAACTTGGCCAATCTCGGTTACGACCTGCAACTCCACTCGAAAGGACGCTTCATCCTGGGACTCGGCTCTCAGATCAAGCCCCACATCGAACGCCGCTACAGCATGCCCTGGTCGAAACCCGCTCTCCGAATGCGCGAGCTGGTTTCTGCGATTCGCAAGATCTGGAAGACCTGGCAAGACGGCGACAAACTCGACCATCGCGGCGAGTTCTACCAACACACGCTGATGGCACCGTTCTTCAATCCGGGACCGAACCCGTACGGCACGCCGCCCATCTTTCTCGCGGGCGTCGGCCCAATCATGACGAAGGTTGCGGGCGAAGTGGCCGACGGATACTTCCTGCACCCCTTCCACACCGAATCCTTCGTTGCGCAGGTCACGATGCCAGCTCTCGAAAAAGGCTTCGCCAGCTCGGGACGCAAGCGAGAGGGCTTCGAAATATCCGCCCAGGCCATCATCGTATGCGGTGAGGACGATGCGGCGCTGGCCACGGCCAAACAAGGGGCCAAGACGCAGATTGCTTTCTACGGATCGACGACGGCCTATCGAGGCGTACTCGAAAGCGTCGGTCGCGGTGACCTGCAAGACGAACTCAACGTCCTGTCGAAGCGCGGTGAATGGCTCGAGATGGCAAGCTTGATCGACGACGACCTGCTCGACCAGATCGCCATCGTGAGTTCGATCGACGAACTTCCCGAGCGACTACACAAACGCTTCGGAGATTTCGCCGATCGCTTGAGTCTGGTGACCTACGGCATGAGCGAAGAAGAGAAAGCGAGTCTAGTTGGGGCCATAAGGTCGATCTAGCGCGCTTTGCCCGGGAGAAGACATGGCAGTTGCAGCAATTACAGGATCGGCGTCGGGCATCGGCGCTGCGGTCAAAGCGCGCTTCGAAGCCGAAGGGTTCGAAACCATCGGCATCGATCTGCGCAACGCGGATGTTGAAGCGGACCTTTCAACCGAATCCGGCCGAGCATCAGCGGTTGACGAGATTCTGACTCGCTGTGGTGGCGCGTTGGACAGATTGGTCTTGTGCGCGGGGCTCGGCTCATCGGTCAAGCCCGCCTCACTGATCTGCAAAGTCAACTACTTCGGCGTGGTCGATCTGCTCGACCCGCTGCTCCCGGCCCTCGCCAAGGGCACTCAGCCCAATGCAGTGGTGATCTGCTCAAACTCCGCACAGATGGGCGACTTCGCCGAACATCCTTTCGTACTCGCCATGCTCGAACACAACGAAGCCGAAGCCTGCGAGGTGATCGACAAACTGGAAAGTTCGATCGTCGCCTACATGGCCAGCAAGCACGCGGTCGGTCGCGCGGTGCGACGTCGTGCCGGCGAATGGGGAAGAGCATCCGTACGGCTCAATGCGGTATGTCCGGGCCCGACCAACACGCCGCTGCTACAGGGATGCATCGACGATCCCCTCACCTCGGAGGCGATCAAAAGTCTGAGCATTCCACTCGGTCGGCGCGGCGAGCCCGAAGACATCGCCAATTCGGTCTGGTTCCTCTCCGGTGAACAAGCCAACTGGATCCACGGAAGCATTCTGTACGTGGACGGCGGAAACGACGCGGAGATTCGGCCGGATCGCTATTAGGCTTGGCCGTCTGCTTGGTCATGCCCTTGGCCATGCGCTTGGCGTAGCCGCTCTCCCATCACCACGGCCATCGCGGACTGCAAATTGTAGGACGGCAGAAACCCGTGCATGGGAACGCGCACCACCTGATCCGCCTGGGCGAGCAACGCGTCCGGGATACCGCCCTCCTCTCCCCCGACCGCAATCATCAGTGGCCCGCGCAAGTCGATCTGCCACGGCGCGTGCTTGCCTACATCTTCGACGGCCACGATCGTGCGCCCCGCGGCTCTAGCCAGGGCAATGGATCGCCCGGCGTCTTCGAAGTGAACCGGAAAAAAACGATCTACCCGCATCGCGTAGCGCAGACAATCACGGCGCTCCACGCGATCGAAATCGCTGGCGATCACCACACCGGCCGCACCCGAAACTTCGGCACTGCGAATCACGACGCCCGCGTTGCTCGGATAGACGCACTCGACCAGCAGCCACACGACACCCGGCTGCTGCATGACCGCCTCGAGACTCGTCCCCAGCGCCGGCCCAACGAGTGCCAGGATCTGCGTCTCGCCTCCAGGGGGTGCGAGCCGAAGCATTTCCCGCGCGCTCACGCGTCGAATCGCGATGCCCATGGACCCGGCCCGGTCGACGACTCGCGCAACGGCTGCATCACGAGATTCGTCGAGACAGAAGATCATCTGAATCGCGAGATCGCTGCGCGGATCTGAGTCGGAGGCGAAATCCCCGGCGCGCGCAAGCGCACGTTCTATTTCCGCGGGACCGCAGAGCCGCCTTCTTTCACTCTCTTGGGAAGCCATCACGACCCAGGATAGCGAGACGAGCGGGTGACGACGCCCCAAAGCGAGATTCGCAGCTCTAGCCCCTGGCTGGGCCTGCCGATATCAGCCCATGGGAACGTGCGAACCGGAGAGATGGACCATGCTTCGACGGCTGATGTGGATCACGGGGATTGGCGCGCTGCTGATCGCAATCAGCCTGCCGGGCTACATCGCGCACCAACGCAATCCTACAGGCGGGCCGGACGATGCAGACCTGTCCGTGATCGTCCAGACCATCACCGCCCAGGAAAACGGTCTCAATCATCTGCTCGCAGCCGTGCAACTCTGCGAATTCAATGACGCCGACCAACTCATGGCCGAAGCAGTCTGGGCGGGTGAGGACATCCAACCCGAAAATGTCGCGGATTTGCTCCTGGCCAATGCGGCGGCCCTCGATCGACTGCGCCAGGCCCTCGCAGCTCCCCACTTTCGGCTCCCCAAAGTGAACGCCAGCGAGCTGGAGTTCACCCCCGAAATCCCGCTCGAAACCGAGCACCTCGTGCAGCTCCTCCGTCTGGCGGCCCATCACAACGCGAATCTCTCCGACTGGGATGCAGCGTTCGACAATGCCCTCGACATCTTGCGTCTGGCCCAACGAGTCGAAGGGGCCAACCATGCCGTGCTCACGACGACCCTATTGAGCATGGGCTATCGCGCCGACGGTCTCGAAACCCTTCGCCGCCTGGTGGCCAGCGCTCCGCTGCAAGCTTCTCAGGCCCGGCGCTGGGTCGACCTCTTGCCCGCCTACCGCAGCAGCTCCGCGGCCTGGAAGCGAATGTGGTCGGCGGAATATCAGCATTGGAAAGCCTTGCTCGGATGGATCTCAGACCGAGCGAAGGAAAAACAATGGACTTCCGGCGGGTCGGCCAAATCCGACGAAATCGCCGAGATCGAGCTTCGAGCCCTCGAGTTACAGACCCGGCGCACCCTCGAAGACTTCGCCGCTGCCACGCGCACGTATCAACGCGCCAGCGAACTGGATTGCAACAACCTCGAAAAACTTCCGTTTCCGACCCCACCCGGCGCGCTGGGGCCGGAAGCAAACCCGGGCGAGGGAGAAGACGCGGAACCGCGGTACAGCACCCCCGACTACCGGAGCTTCTTCCTGCACCGGTGTGCCCTCGACACGGCACTCGAAGCGACGCGAACGTTGTTCGCGCTGCGGGCGTTTCAACAAGATTGGGGGCGCTTGCCGGACCAGCTGAGCGAACTGGTTCCCCAGTATCTGGACTCGGTTCCCACCGACGCATTCAATGGCGCGCCGATTCAGTACTCACGCGGTCGCAAGTTGATCTACTCGCTCGGAACCGTCGAGACACAGAACTCGAAAGACGGGGCAGCGGCGCCCGGGTATCAAGAGCCGAGCTACCCCATCGAATTCTAGCGCTAGTTCCCGCGACCCTTCTTCGAAGCCTGCTTCGCAACCTTCGCCCAGGTATCTCGCAACGTCACCGTGCGGTTGAATACCAGGTGGTCTGGTTTCGAGTCGAGGTCGACGCAGAAATAGCCCAGGCGCTCGAACTGGAAGGACTGCCCCGGGATTGCGTCAGAGAGGCTCGGCTCTACGATGCAGTCGGTAAGGACTTCGAGCGAGTTTGGGCGCATGTAGTCGAGCAGGGTTTCCCCTTCCTCGAGCGCCGACGGGTCTTCGATATCGAGCAGCGTGTCGTAGAGCCTCACCTCGGCTGGGATTCCCGCCGCAGCCGATACCCAATGCATGGTGCCCTTGACCTTGCGGCCGTCCGGGGAGTCGCCACCGCGGGTCGCCGGGTCGTAGCTGCAGCGCAGTTCGATGACCTCACCTGTGTCATCCTTGATTACGTCGGTACAGGTCACGAAGTACGCGTACCGCAACCGCACCTCCCGCCCGGGCGCCAGGCGAAAGAATTTCTTCGGCGCGTCTTCCATGAAGTCATCGCGTTCGATGTAGATCTCGCGCGAGAAGGGAACCTTGCGCTTTCCTGCGCCCTCGTCTTCGGGGTTGTTGATCGCATCGAGTTCTTCGATCTCGTCTTCGGGGTAGTTTTCGATGACCACCTTCAGTGGATGCAAGACCGCCATGCGGCGTTCGGCAACTTTGTTCAAATGGTCGCGCACACTGAATTCCAGCCGCGCCATCTCGATCAGATTCTCCCGCTTCGTCACCCCAATGCCTTTGCAGAAGTTGCGAATCGACTCCGGCGTATATCCCTTGCGGCGCAGGCCAGCAAGGGTGGGCATGCGGGGATCGTCCCAACCAGCGACGTGCGCCTCGTCCACCATCGCCCGAAGGCGACGCTTGGAGGTCACGGTATAGGCGACGTTCAGCCTCGCGAACTCGATCTGTTGCGGATTCGACGGAACGTCGAGCTGTTCGAGAAACCAATCGTAGAGCGGGCGCCGGTCGGTAAATTCCAACGAGCAGAGCGAATGGGTGATCGACTCGAGGGCGTCCGAAAGACAGTGGGCAAAGTCGTACATCGGATAGATGCACCAATCGCTACCCGTTCGATGATGCGATGCTTTCATGATCCGATAGATCGTGGGATCGCGCATCGGGAGTACTGAAGAAGCCAGATCGATCTTGGCCCGAACCACATACGCACCCTCATCGAACTCCCCGGCCCTCATTCGGGCGAAAAGATCGAGATTTTCTTCGACGCTGCGAGTACGGCCCGGACTTGGATTGGCCGGCTCGGTCAGACTGCCGCGATTGGCCGCGATTTCCTCGGAACTCCAGTCGCAGACGTAGGCCATGTCCTTTCCGATCAGCTCGACCGCAAATTCGTAAAGCCGATCAAAATAATCGGAGGTGAAATAGAGATGCTCTCCCCAATCGAACCCCAGCCATTGGATGTCTCGCTTGATGGCCTGGACGAAATCGTCCTCTTCCGCGACGGGGTTGGTGTCGTCGAAGCGCAGATGGCAGCGACCGCCGTGCTCCGCCGCGACGCCAAAGTCGAGGCAGATCGCCTTCGCGTGACCGATGTGCAGCAGACCACTCGGCTCGGGCGGAAAGCGCGTCACCACGCGTCCGCCGTGCTTGCCCGACGCCACATCTTCGTTGATCAACGCGCGAATAAAATCGCTCGCCGCATCGGATTCTTCGTCGCTCACGGAACTCCCTTTGTCCGGTTCATTTTTTCGTGCAATGAACGGCGCGTTAAGCTAACCAAATCAACAACTTAGATCAAACAAACTCGCTACCGGGGTCAGCCGGGTCGCGAGAGCGGCCGAGTGCGTGGCCGTGGCCTACGTTCCCGGCAAATTTACAGCCGCGCAACGCCGACAATGGGGCCGGCGACGCGCGATTCGGGATCGTTCATCCAGACCTCTGGGTCGCGGAGTTTGAAATTCGATGGGGAGCCATCAAGACATTTTGCAGCAGGCGCAGGAGAAGATTCTCGCCGCGCAATCGCCGGATGCTCTGAAACAGATCGAACGCGAGTTTCTCGGCAAGAAGGGAGCGGTGGCGGGCCTGCTGGCCTCGATTCCCAGCTTGCCCGAAGATCAGCGACGCGATGTTGGCAAGAACGCGAACCTGCTGAAGAAGGCGATCCAACAGGCCCTCGAAGAGCGCGGCAGCGCACTCGCCGCGTCGAGCCTCTCCGCCGAACGCAAAGGCGAAGGCTTTGACCCGACCCTGCCCCCGGCACGACTCCAGACCGGGTCCCTGCACCCCATCACCCAGGTCACCCGAGAGCTCGAAGATCTCTTTCTCTCCATGGGATACACCGTGCTCGACGGTCCCGAGGTAGAACTCGACTGGTACAACTTCGAAGCCCTGAACATTGGCCGCGACCATCCCGCGCGGGATTCCCAGGACACGTTTTACTGCGACGAGGAGGGGAAGTATTCCCTGCGCCCCCACACCTCACCGGTGCAGGTGCGCGCAATGGAAACGCTCGAACCGCCATTTCGCGTGGTGGCTCCGGGCCGCTGCTTTCGCAACGAATCCACCGACGCCAGCCACGAACACACCTTCCACCAGATGGAGGGGATGGTGGTAGGCAAGGACATCTCGGTGGGGCATTTGATCGGGGCCATGAAGACGCTTCTGCGCGGGATCTTTCACAGAGACGTGGAAGTCCGCCTGCGCCCGGGCCACTTCCCCTTCGTAGAACCCGGCTTCGAACTCGACGCGCGCTGCCCGTTCTGCGAACAGGGCTGCAGCGTCTGTGGACGCACGACCTGGATCGAATTGCTGCCCTGCGGCCTGGTGCACCCCAAAGTCCTGCAGATGAGCGGCATCGACCCCGACGAATGGAGCGGGTTCGCCTTCGGCCTGGGGCTCTCGCGTCTCGTGATGCTCCGTTACGGCATCGATGACGTACGCCATTTATTGGGGGGCGATCTGCGCTTCCTGGAGCAGTTCCAATGTTGATCTCACTGCGCTGGCTCAGTCGCCACGTCGAGCTGACGGGCATCGATCCCGAAACCCTGGCCAACGACCTCACGCTGTCGACCGCCGAAGTCGAGGGTGTGGAAGCCTTTGCGCCCCATCTGTCTGACGTCCGGGTCGGACTCGTGTTGGAACGAGAGCCTCACCCGAACGCGGACAAACTCTCGCTGTGCAAGGTAGACGTCGGCGAGGGCGAAGCTCTCTCGATCGTATGTGGTGCACCCAACGTTGCAAAGGGCCAGAAAGTCGCCGTGGCGACGGTGGGTACGGTGCTCCCCGGCGACTTCAAGATCAAGAAGTCGAAGATTCGCGGCGTCGAGTCCCGGGGCATGATCTGCTCGGAACGGGAACTCGAACTCGGAGACGATCACGAGGGGATCTGGGTCTTGCCCGACGCGTGTGAAATCGGAATTCCCGTCGCATCGGCCCTCGAGATCGACGATTGGGTGATCGAGATCGACAACAAATCCCTCACCCATCGCCCCGACCTTTGGGGGCACCGGGGCATCGCAGCCGAAATTGCGGCGATCTACGAACGGCCCTTGAAACCCCTCGTTTGCGATCTCCCCAAGCTGGGCTCGGGTCGCGCGTTTCCCCTGCGAATCGATTCCGACGCCTGCAGCCGCTACCTCGGGCTCTCGATCGAAAATGCCCGGCCCCTGCCCTCTCCCGACTGGCTGCGTTTTTTGCTTTTGGCCGTGGGACAGCGTCCGATCGATCAAATTGTCGATCTCTCCAATTTCGTCATGCTCGACCTCGGTCAACCCAACCACACCTTCGACGCCAAACAGTTGTCGAAGGAAGGCATCGTAGTTCGCGACGCACGCGAGGGTGAAACCATGACAACCCTCGACGGCGAAGAACGCAAACTCGAGACCAGCGACCTGCTGATCTGTTCGGGCGACGAACCGGTGGCGCTCGCGGGGATCATGGGGGGCGAGGCTTCGAAGGTAGGAGAGGACACGAGCCAGTTGCTGCTCGAGGTGGCGACCTTCCATCCCACCGTGGTACGCCGCACTTCCACACGCCTCGGCCTGCGGACCGAATCTTCGGCGCGCTTCGAGAAGAGTCTCGATCCAACGCTGCCGCTGAAAGCAGCAGGGCACTTCGCACAACTCCTCTCGTCCCTGCAGCCGGAGGTCCGCTTTCCCGCCGCACTTGCGGACGCCGGGAACTGGAGCGATCCCGCCAACACGATCACGATGCGACCCGATCGGGTGCGCACGGCATTGGGCAAGGACATCTCGAACGACGAGTTCGAAAACATCCTCACCCGCCTGGGCTTTGGCGTGAAACTTACAGGCGAGAACTTCCAGGTGAGCATCCCCTCGGCCCGGGCCACCAAGGACATCACCATCGAGCAGGACTTGATCGAAGAGATCGGTCGCATCTACCGCTACGGCAATGTGCCCGAGCGCGCATTGGTCGCGGAGATCGCTCCGCCCCAGCGCGACTTGCGGCGCCTGATGGTGCGCAAGATCCAGGACCGACTCGCCGGCAGTGCGCGCTTCAACGAGGTCATGAGCTACTCGTTCATCCCCGACTCGATGGTCGAACTACTCGGAGAGAGCGATACGCCCCACGTTCGCATCGTGAACCCGATCGATCAGGCCGCAGCCCGCATGCGGCGCAGCATTCTGCCCTCCCTGCTCGGAACCCTCGAAAACAATCGCCGCCAACGAGAGGACGTGCGTCTTTTCGAAATCGGCAAGGGCTATCACCCCGAAGTCGCCAACGAACGCGGCGAACCCCGGGAAGTTCATCGCGTGGCCCTGGTTCTGATGGCGCCGATGCCGAACAAGCAAGCCGCGTTCGACGACAACGCGTTCGCTCGGCTGTACGGCATCGTCGACGACCTGCTGGGACACCTCGGCCTGGCGGCCCCGAGCTATCAACCGGCCGAAGACGCCCCCGCCTGGGCGCACCCCGCCCGTGCGCTGTCCGCCGTGTTCAAGAACGTAGACGGCACCGCGCTGCACCTCGCAAGCCTTGAACCCGGCATGGCGCGCGATCTCGGGCTCACCGGAGAACTCACCAGCGACACCGCCGTTGCCGAAATCTCCATCGATCATCTCTTGCTCGCGGAAGACCGAGGTCCGGACTATCGGCCCATCCCACGCTTTCCGGCGGTCAAGGTTGATGTCGCGGTCGAACTCCCCGAGTCGACCCAGGCCGCGGAACTGGTCAAAACGATCGAACAGGCGGGCAAGGGTCAAGTGATGAGCGCCGAACTCTTCGATGTCTATCTCGGTGACAACATCGGCGAGGGCCGCAAGAGCCTGGCCTACCACGTGCTTCTTCATTCCGAAAAGAAGACCCTGACCGACAAGGATCAGGCAAAGTTCCTGAAGCGCCTCGAGCAGGGACTCGAATCCCTGGACGGCCGACTGCGTAAATAGGCGCGGGGTAAACAGCGCGGGTCGGAAACAAGAATCTCGCTATGGAAATTGTCCTCGTCCATCCGGAGATCCCGCAAAACACCGGCAGCACGGCTCGCCTCGCCGCAGCGGTCGATCTTCGCCTGCATCTGGTCGAGCCGATCGGTTTCAGTCTGGACAGCCGGCACCTCAAGCGCGCCGGTCTCGACTACTGGCCCGACGTCGACATGCTTGTCCACGCGAGTTGGCAGGCCCTGCAGGAAGAACTCAGCGCAAATTCGAATCGACCGCTAAAAGAGCGCCTGAGATTATTCACAGCTCGGGGGGGCGAGTCCCTGTTTGCAGTCGATTTCGAAGCGGACGATGTATTGGTTTTCGGCTGCGAGTCAAAGGGGCTGCCAGAAAATCTGCTCGCGGAGTACCCGGAGCGCAGGGTGACGGTCCCCATGAGGGGCGCGGTCCGCAGCCTGAACCTCGCCAACATCGTGTGTCTGGGTGCGTACGCGGCACTACATCGGACCGATGGTCTCGACAGGTTCGAGTTTGGCGAATTCGAGAACGAAGCCTGAGCGGCGTTAGCGCTTGCCGCCCTTGCGTTTCTGGCGAAAGCCGGGTCGCGGGGCTCCGGGCGGTTGTTGACGCATGGAAGCGGGGGGGTTCTCGAGCTTGAGCGCGTACCACGACATTCCGAACCGCTTCATATTCATCTTCTTGCCGTTCTGCAGCCGGTTGAGATTGTCCTTGGTGGCTTCGCTCTTCTTGTCCACTTTTTCGCACTTCAGCAGCGTCTCGATCGCCCGCTCTCGATCACCCTCATGCAGCAACAGCCACGCCTTCACGTTGTAGAGGATCACCTGCTTTTTGTTGAAGCTGATGGCCTCTTCGACGGCCTGCTTGGCCTTGTCGAAGCGCTTGTTCCGATAGTGCAACGCGGCCAGAAAGAGTTGCGCTTCTGAACTCCGACGAGCGGATTTGTCGAGACTCACCAGAGCCTCTTTGTCGTCGCCGAGGGTGTACTGCAAGCACCCGATCTGTGCGTAAATCTGACCCTTCAGCATGATCTGCCAGCGAGCCATGGGCAGCATTGCTTCGAGAGACTGCAGAGCAAGCTTGGTGGCCCCGGCCTGCATCTGCTTCTGGATCGCGAGAAACTTGGGCTCGAGCCGCTTCGCGAGCATTCGCGAAATGATGAAGAACGAAAGAAAGAAGACCAGCACCAGCAAGACGATGCCCATCGCCCAGCCCTTCCACAGATCCAGCGCAGTCCAAATTCCACCGGCGATCGCGCCGATTAACAGGGAAACCAAAGCAGAATACACAGCCGGTCACTCTCATTTGAGCGGCCGAGAAGGCGACCGCGGCCCGCACTATACCGAAGCCGACCTCGGACGGGCATTGCCTGGCCGAGGTCGCACAAACACCGCCAGCGAGAGCACCACGCCCCAGAGTGTCGCGTACAGATCCAGGGCCTCGAGGACGCCGTAGCGGGCGGGAACGATCTGATGCGTAGCAGCGCGCCCCGCCCCAGTTTCTTCCGCCGCCAGCCAGCCAAATTGGCCCGGGGCAACCGCGACCCGGAGCCATGACTCTGCAGATCGCGTCTTCGCGGTTTGCGCGAGGGGCAGTCGCTGTCCCGGGAACGTCACCGCGACCACAGGGGCGTCCCGAGACGGCGTATTGTGCAGGACCAGGTCGGGCTCGCGAATTTCGACCAGGGACTGCCCAGCGGTTTCCAGAACATGGCGAAATTCTCCGGGCCAATGAATGGGCGTCGAGTACGCCACAAGCTGAATCATGCCGAACCCCGCGGCGAACGCCACGGCTCCTCGCAGCAGCAGCAGCCACTCTTCTCGAGCGGCCCGGATCAGCAACGGTGCGGCAAGCGTGGCGACGAGCAGCAATGCCGCTCCGAGACTGGATTGCGGATCATTCTCGACTGCCCATTGCGGATTCAACACCAGGCTCTGCCATCCCGGGCGAGACTGCAGCAGCGTCGGTGCGATCGCGGCCGCGCCGACGAGCAATGCTGTCGCAGTGCAGACAGGGTAAAACATCAGCTCGAGAAGCCGTCGCAGCCTGGGGCCGGAATGCCGCTTCGGAACGCAATCGAGCATGCTCTCGGTTCGCCACCAACTCACGCGATAGAGCAAGATCGAATTGGTCTTGCCTCGTGGCGTAAAACTTCCCCGTCGCGAAAGGAAGTAGCGTTCTTGATCGAGGTATTGCACCACGGAGTCGGAGATCAAGATTTCGTCGCCTTGCGCCTCATCTTCGACCCGCGCCGCCACATTCACGGTGTTGCCGTAGACGTCGTCGTCTTCGACCAGCGCCTTGCCCCGATGAATTCCGATGCGAACCTTGAGTTGGAAGTCCGGATCCTTTTCGCGGATCTCATGCAGCGCATGTTGCATGGCGATCGCCGATCGAACCGCATTCTCGGGCTCCGAAAACGACGCCATGATCGAATCGCCGATCGTCTTCACGACCTCGCCTCCATGGGCACCGACCAGGGGAAGTAGATTCTGGTTGTGTTGCTCAATGCGATAGCGCGTCTCGATATCGCCCATCTCTTGCCAGTGACGGGTCGAGTCGACAATGTCGGTAAAGAGAATCGTGATCCACTTTCGCGACTGCGAAATTCTATGAGTGGCGTTCTCGTATGTACTTGATCTGGGCATGATGGCTCGCTCGAAATTCTCGCATCGGATGTTCTCGCTGCGGATCTGAGGCGAAGCCGCGAATTTCGATGTGCCGCGCGGATGGAACGCAGGCAGTTCCGGCGGACTACCGAGCACCTTTCAGGGGTTGACCCGAGATGGTTCCCGCCGCTTTGTAGCAAGCCAGCGAAACGGCGACTGCGACGTTCAAGGATTCAACCGGACCTTGCAGCGGGATGGACAGCCGTCGGTCCAGCATCTCCGTCACCTCCCTCGACAACCCCTTTGTTTCACTGCCGGCAACCAGCACCGAGCGATGTGGCAGCTCATGTTCGAACAGATTCGAACCCTCTGGATGGGTCAAACCCGCGACTTCGAATCCCGCCACTTTGAGTTCCATCAGGCCCTCGGCCAACGTTTCGCAACACAGTATGTTGCAGCGATAGAGCGCCGAGGCCGACGCCTTGATCGCCAGGCCGTTGACCCAGGGTGAACCGATCTTCGGCCAGAGGATTCCGTCGAGCCCACAGGCCACGAGCGTTCGCACCACCAGGCCGATGTTCTGAGAATTCGTCACGCCATCCAGAGCGATGAGTCGCTTGGGTTGGCGGGCGGCCTTGCCCTTCTGGGCCTCGAGGTAGGTCGTAACGTCGATCACCCGACCGAGCCGGATGCGTGCTGCCACTCCCTGGTCGTGACGAGGCTCGCCGGAAAGCGCATGTACCTGGGCGGGCGTGCCCACGCGCAGATCGATTCCCGATTTGCGACACGCAGCCAGGAGATCATCGCGAAACGGCGCGGGCACCGACTTCGCCACCCACACCTCACAGACCTCGAGATCGCGAGCGTCCTGGTCAAGGGCTTCGCGAACGGCGCGCCGTCCAAACACGACGAGTTCGCGATGTCCGCGCTTTTTCATGCGACTTTCCGCGTTTCCCACCCGGCCGCCTCCTTTGTGCGGACCGGTACCATAGCTCCAGGTCCCGGGGCGCGGGCACTTGCTACGCTCCGCGACCCAATCCACCGCTCCCGGGAGGAAACCCATTCCATGATCCGAGTCTGCTTTGTTTGCCTGGGAAACATCTGTCGCTCCCCGACTGCCGAAGGCGTCATGCAGAATCTCGTGAGCCAGGAGAATCTCGAAAACGCAATCGAAGCCGAAAGCGCCGGAACCGCGGGATACCACACGGGCGAACTCTCCGACGTGCGCAGCCGCGAGGAAGCCTCGCAACGAGGCGTGCACCTCGAGAGTCGTGCGCGTCAGTTCAAGGCCGCAGATTTTCGGCGCTTCGACTACGTCCTCGCCATGGATGTCCAGAACCTGTCCGACCTACGGCAACTGACCGACGATCCCGACGAACTCGCCAAACTTTCACTGCTGCGAAGTTACGACGCTACAAAGTCGGATAGCCAAGATGTCCCCGACCCGTACTACGGTGACGGCAACGGATTCGAGCGAGTCTACGACATTTGTGAGGCCGCGTGCCGCGGACTGCTGCGACACATCACCGAAGAACACAACTTGGGCTGAGGCTCGAGATGCGGGTGCAATGACCAGAGCTGAAGCCCACTACGAAAACTTGATCGGGCGACCCGTACGCAGGGTTGCCCCAGTGTCCGGGGGAGACATTGGCAATAGCGTCCGCATCGAGTTGAAAGACGGGACTCCGTTGTTCGCCAAGCACTACCCGGGTGGGGAGAGCGCGATGTCCGCCGCCGAGGCACACGGACTCGATTGGCTCCGTGAGTCGGATAGCCTGCGCGTTCCGTTGGTGATCGCGACAACCTCGAAAGGCGATCCCTATCTCGTACTCGAGTGGATCGAACAATGCCCGAGGGTCGACAAGTTCGACGAAACCCTGGGCCGCGGTCTGGCCGCGCTACATCAAAGCGGCGCGCCCCAGTTCGGGCTGCTTCGGGACAACTACATCGGCTCGCTTCCACAGCGCAACGACTCCCGAAAGCGCTGGTCAGAATTTTACGCGCTCGAACGGATTGCTCCGCAGGTCGAATTGTCGCGGCGGTCTCAGCGACTTCCGCTAGACCTCGAGCGCAAACTCGAGCGACTGATCGAGACGATGTCTGAACATTGCGGCCCCGAACCTCGGGTCGCGCGTCTCCACGGCGATTTGTGGAGCGGAAATCTGATCGCCGACGACCGCGGATTGCCATGTTTGATCGATCCCGCTGTCTACGGTGGACATCCGGAGATGGATCTCGCGATGATGAGGCTGTTCGGCGGATTTTCTGCGCGAGTGTTCGATGCGTATCGCGAGGCGGCTCCGCTGGAACCGGGCTTTGAGCAGCGCACAGCGCTTTGGCAGCTCTATCCACTGATGGTTCATGTCAATTTATTTGGCGGAAGTTACGTCACGCAGGTGGAGCAGGTTGTGGCGCGGTATGTGTAGCTTGGGGAGATAGATGGGACAAGGCTCCCGACCCCCTGAGACTCGATCCCCAAGGCCCCGGGGACCTGACCGGCCAAAACGCCAATCCGAACAGAAAGATCGCGAACCCCACTCCTGCAACGATTGCAATCATCGTTACACACCATGAGGTAAATCGTGCCCTACTCAGGCCCACCATCGAGTAGTTCACAGGGCTCGCAAGTGCGTGGACGTCGCGTCGCATGCAACACCTCTTATCCCCCCTTGGTTTCCATGAGGAGATGCAAGAAGTGTGCGAATCAAAGTGAACTGAGTAAAAACGACAAAAACGAAGCAAGATCGAGGGCCTCGCGAGGCAGCTGCAGCCGGGTGTCGAGAAGCAACCAGGCGGCAAGCAGGAACGTTGCGTTCACACGGAGCCCAAAAAGACCAGTGCCCAGGCTGCTGCTCAGAGAAAGCGATCGCTGCCCGATTCGACGGGGGAGGCGCCATCGCCGTACTGATATTGAGGATCCACGAGTTCGTTGATCCGATCCATCACCA
This sequence comes from Myxococcales bacterium, assembly GCA_022563535.1. NCBI lineage: Bacteria > Pseudomonadati > Myxococcota > Myxococcia > Myxococcales > Myxococcales bacterium. The sequence continues at coordinate 75,637 of JADFNE010000008.1, read as the reverse complement.
CGTCGACGAAGCCCTGCAACTTGACCTTGTGTTGCGCTTCGTGTCGGGAGTCGAAGGGCGTGAAATCGTCGGGGATGTGAAAGCGTTCCATCTCTTTGTAGGGAATCGGTTCTCCAAAGCGATAGACGATCCGGCCCCCCTTTCCGAAGGGAGAGGCGCCGGGATAGACGAGATCCGATCCGCTGCAGCCGACCGGAACCACCGTGGCTTGAAACCGCAGCGCCATTTCCGCCAGTCCGATGTGGCCAGCGCTCAGCCGGATCGAGCGGGTGCCCTGGGGAAAGATCAGCAGGTCGAGGCCGAGATCGAGTGCGCGCTCATTGAGAGACACGAACAACTCCATCATCACGGCAAAGATCGAGTTGATGTACTCGGGATAGCTCTTTCGCTCGGGATCGAACGCGTAGCCCAATACATCCCGCGGCTCGTTCAAAAGTTTTTCCGAAACCGCCGCGGAGAGCAGGGGCGTCTCTCCGACATCCCCTTGCGCAGTCTCGTCGACCCAACTGCGCAGCGCCGTGTATTCGTCGGATGTCGGCGTCCGATCCATCACAGAGACGAAATCCCGGGTGATCAGATACCCCCGTGAAACGGTGGGGATATTGTTGGTGAGCTCCATGAACTTGCCCAGCAGGGCGTTTTCGTAGTACTTGCCCTTGACCCAGGTCGCGGTAAAGCGATCCAGGCTTTTCCACAGCTGAAACTGGAACGGAAAATAGTTATAGCGATCGGTGTGATTCATCGCGTAGATCACTGAACGTTGGGGAATCCGCTCGAAATCCTCCAAAATAATTTCGACCTGTGGCGGCAGGCGAAAGTTTGGCCAGAGACCAATATTGCCAATCACCTTTTGAGCCAGGGGATATCGGCTCAACGGGATTCGCTTGAGACGCGGGATGTCGAGCAACTGCCTTACCTCCGGCGGGATGAACTCGCGCTGCGACCTGCCTCACGACATTAGCAGGCGCCTACAAAGTGCAGAGTAACCCGCCCCTGCCCCCTCCCGAGCCGCGAAATCCGCATCGGAGCCAGCCGGCCTTAGTAGTAGAGCACCAGGTAGGTAAACAGCATGACGGCCGCCCACAACGTGGTCGCTCCCGTGGGCCAGGGTTCGCCGAGGGGACCGAAGGGTTCGTGGATCTTTTCGACCTGGGACAACAGCGCCCGGCGTCCGGCGTGAAACTTCGACATGCTGAAATCAAGGGTCACGGTATAGGCTGCACCAAGCCGATCTCGGACCGAAGGCAACAGTCTGCGGTAGAGCCAGTCGCTGTCGAGCACCGTGCTGCGCAGTTCGGGCGGGTAGAACCCCGTCTTCATCAAGAAGGTGAATGCAAGCGCAGAAAACAACAGCAGCTGAAGCATGCTGACCACGTGTGATGTCGTGTATGGCTCGTAATCCACCGGATATGGCAGCAGGCCGTAGAGCACGCCCGGGAAGAGCCCGATCGCCAGACACAGCGCCGCCGCGATCCCCATGGCCAGCAACATGTTCAGCGGCGCTTCCTTGACCCGGTGACCCCGATCGTGGGCAAAGAACGCAAAGAACGGAATCTTGATCCCCGAGTGATGGAAGACGCCCGCGGACGCGAAGAGCATCACGAGGAATGCGATCGTGTGGTTTCCCTCCGCGGACGCGGTCAAGATCATGCTCTTGGTGACGAATCCGCTGGTGAGGGGGACCGCCGAAATCGATGCAGCGCCCACGATGCAAAAGATCGTCGTGAGGGGCATCGACTTGTAGAGCCCCCCCAGTTCCGAGCCCTTGATCGTACCCACGCGGTGCAGCACAGCGCCCATGCTCATGAACAGCAACCCCTTGTAGATCACGTGGGCACAGACGTGGGCCACAGTTCCGTTGAGGGCGAGTTCAGTTCCGATCCCGATGCCGACCACCATGAAACCGAGCTGATTGTTCAGGCTGTAGGCCAGAACCTTGCGCAGGTCGTTTTCGATCACCGCATAGAAGATCGGGAACGCGGTCATCGCCGCGCCAATCGGAATCAGGATTTCGGTTCCCGCAAAGCCCCGTGCCAGGGCGTAGATCGCCAACTTGGTGGTGAAGGACGATAGGAAGACCGTGCCCGTCACCGTGGCGTTGGGATACGCATCCTGCAACCAGTTGTGCAGGAACGGAAAGGCCGCCTTGATGCCGAAAGCAATGAAGATCAAAGTCGCTCCCGGGCTGTCCAGGCCCAGGTGATTGAACGCGAGAGAGCCGGTCTCCGCAAAATGGATGATCGCTCCCGCGAGCAGCAGCACCCCCGAGCCGACTTGAATGATCAGGTAACGCATACCGGCGCGCAGGGACGCTTCGGTTCGATTCGCCCAGATCAAGAACACCGAAGAGACGGCAGTGAGTTCCCAGCAGACGAACAGCGTGATCAGATCGCCCGCAAAGACTGCAGCGATGGCGCTTCCGGCGTAGATCAAGGCCGATGCCGCCTGGAGCGAGTCCTTGACCTTCATCGCGTAGATCAGACTGATGAACGTGGCGACGTAGAAAACCACGCCGAAGGCCCGGGACAGTTCGTCGACGCGCATGAGTTCGAGTTCGTAGCCCATGAACTCGCTCGTCAGGCTGCTTCCGAGAGGAAGCGCGAGCAACTGAACGAGCCCCATCACCGGAAGCACGAGCATGAAGACCTGGCGTACCGAGCCCCGTAAAAGCGGCACGACGAGCGCGCCCAGGATCATGAGCCAGCCCGGTGGAAGCAGCATCGCCAAATTCGTAACGCTGTCGGTCGGACTATCCGTCATAGTAATCTTCGTCGCGCATCAAGACCTTGCGTATTCGCTTCGCCGCCAACACCAACAATACGCAGGACACGAAGCCGTAAAGGGCGTCAGAGCCGGGGAAGTCCAAGAAGTCGTAAGGAGAGTGCTTGTGAAAGAAGAGTTCTGCGGCCACCGATGCAGCGCAGAGCGCGACGAGGGTCCAGATGATCTTGTTTACGTTCTCGGGAACGTCGAACCAACCCTTCTCGAGTTCGCCTTGCTCGCCCTTCGCGCCGTGCGCGCCGCTATTTTTATCTTGGTCTGGATTCACAACGATTCCCTCATCCGCCGACCATCGGGAGCAACAACTCTCTGATCTTCGGGGCAAAGAAGAACAATCCCACACTTGCGAGCGCCGTCACGCAAAGCGGCACCACCATCGCAGGGGAAGCCTCCTTGATATCGCCGCCAGCGTCGGCGGCCGATGGTTCTCTGAAGAAACCGCGCACCACGATCGGCATCAGATATCCAATCGAAAGCAAGCTGCTCAGCATCAGAACCCCCACGAAGACCAGATGGTGTCCCTCGGCTGCGCCCAGAATCAGATACCACTTACTCCAGGCTCCACCCATCGGAGGCAGCCCAATGATCGAGAGAGAACCGAGGAAGAACGCCGCAAATGTAAAGGGCATGCGTCGCCCAAGCCCGTCCAGTTCATGAACCTCGGTCTTGTGCGCGGCCACGTAGATTGCGCCCGCACAAAAGAACAGCGTGATCTTGCCCATCGCGTGCATCGCAATGTGCATCCCGGCACCTAACACCGCCGACGATGTGGCGAGTGCTGCGCCGAGGGTGATGTACGAGAGTTGACTGATGGTCGAGTAGGCGAGCCGCGCCTTGAGATTTTCCATCGATAGCGCGCGCACCGACGCAATCAGAATTGTCGCGGACGCCACATACATCAACCACACGGACGCTCCGGATTCCCTGAGATGATCGATCCCAAAGACATAGACGAGGATCTTTACCATGGCAAAGACGCCCGCCTTGACCACCGCTACCGCGTGGAGCAAGGCGCTGACCGGCGTGGGGGCCACCATCGCGGCGGGCAGCCAGCGATGAAACGGCATCAACGCCGCTTTGCCCAGGCCGAATGCGAACAACGCCAACAGCACCGCGAGCAAGCCGTTGTCCAGCTTACCCGCCAGAATGCCACCGCTCGTAAAGTCGAGGGTGCCGGCAATGGAATAGGTCCAGATGATCGCAAACAAGAAGAACAGGACCGAAGTCGAAACCAGGATCCCCAGATAGACACGCCCCGCTGCCTTCGCTTTCGCGTCGCCGTGATGGGTGACGAGCGGGTAGGTCGAAAATGTCAACACTTCGTAGAACAGGAACATGGTAAAGAGGTTGGCCGAAAAGGCGATGCCGAGGGCTGCCGAGATCGCGATGGCAAAGCAAACGAAGAAGCGAGTCTGGTTGACTTCGCCGTGCCCGCGCATGTAGCCAAATGCGTAGATCGAGGTCAGGATCCAGAGCGACGAGGAAACGAGCCCGAAGAGCATGCCGAGGGGTTCGACCTCGAAAGCCAGGGAAACCCCGGGAAACACGGAGAACATTTCGAATGCGGGTCGCGCCCCCGCCATCACCTGGGGAACCAGACTGGCCGTCACCGCGAAGGTGATCACCCCCGTCAGCACGGTGACCGCGTCCCGCAAGTTTGCAGAGCGTCCCGCAAGCGCGACGAAGATCGCTCCGAGGAGCGGCAGAAACACACTTACGACGACTTCGTTCACCCGCCACCCCCGAGAAGTTGCCGGGCTGCAGCCGAAGCGATGCCCAGGGTCTGGTCAGTCGAAAAGCCGAAGTAGACACTCGCGCTTACCAGGATCCAGGCGGGGATCAGGAACTTCGCCGGGGCTTCACCCGTAATCGCGTTGGCGGGCGCCTCGCTCATATACATCACTTCGATCAAGCGCCACACGTAGACCAGGGCCAAAAGCGAACTCAGCAAGATCAAGATGGTGACGTCGAAGTACTCGCGTTCGATCGCCGCCGAGACCAATACCCACTTGCTCACGAAGCCCACGGTCCCCGGCACCCCAATCATGCCCAACCCCGCCACCACGAGCGCCGCCGCCGTCAGGGGCATGCGTTTGCCGAGACCGCGCATGTCCTCGATCGCGCTCGACCCCAGGCGCGCAACGATGCAACCCGCGACCAAAAAGAGCCCACCCTTCATCAGAGCGTGATTGAAGAGATGGACGATGCCCGCGGTCACTCCGAGTTCGGAATTGAGGCTCAGCCCCAAGGTCATGTAGCCGATCTGCGCGATGCTCGAATACGCGAGCAGGCGTTTGAAGTCTGTCTGATAGATCGCGGCGATGGATCCGATGAACATCGCTGCCAGGGAGAGCGGGGTGAGGATCAAGTTGAGCCTCAGCGTAGAGAACACGAACGCGGCACCGAAGATCGTGAACGAAAAACGCAGCATGAGGTAGTACGCCACCTTGGTAGCGGTCGCTGCGAGAAACGCAGAAACCACTGGGGGCGCGAACGAGTAGGCATTGGGGAGCCACTGGTGCAGGGGCAACACCGCGAGCTTGATACTGATCCCCACCATCACGAAGCCAAATGCGACGATGACGGTGCGGGTCTCCTTTACGTCTTCCAGTCGCAGCGCGAGATCGGCGATGTTTAGCGTGCCGGTCATCTGGTAGAGCAGACCGATACCGATCAACAAGAATGTCGCGCCGATGGTTCCGACGATGAGATAGGTATAGGCCGCCATCAGCGCCCGCCGGTCTCGACCGAGGGCGATGAGGATATAAGTCGCGAGGGACGTGATTTCCAGGAACACGAAGATGTTGAACACGTCCCCGGTGATCGCAACGCCGAGCAAACCCGACAGGCACAACAGAAAGGCTGCGTAGAAGAGATACTCGCGCCCTTCCGGCACCTGGCTGTGACCTGGTCCAATTGGCAGGATCACCGCCGCAATCATCGACACGATCACGAGCACGAACGCGTTGGTCAGATCTACCGCGTATTCGATCCCCAGCGGACGGGGCCAGCCGCCAAACTCGTAGATGACCTGGCCGCTCTCCTGCACCTGGGCGATGAGCAGGAGCGAGATCGCGAAGCCCACGAACGTCACGCCAATGGCCAGCGCACGTACCGTTGCCTGATGCCGCAGCAACAAGCAAATGGGCGCTGCCAACAGGGGAATTACGACCTGAAGTGCGGGAAGGTGTTCGCTCACGAACCCTCCCGGTCCAGATTCACGATCTCGTCTTCCTCGACCGTTCCGTAGGCTTCTTTGATCCGCACCGCGAGCGCGAGCCCGACGGCGGTCGTCGCAACACCGACCACGATGGCCGTGAGCATCAGGACATGGGGCAGCGGATTTGAGTACGCGACGTCCTGGGCCCCTTCAATGAGGATCGGCGCCGTGCCACCGCGCACTTTCCCCATCGAGACGTACAACATGATCACGGACACCTGGAAGATGTTCATGCCCATGATCTTCTTCACCAGGTTGCCCCGGGAGATCATGATGTAGAGACCGATCATCATCAGCACGATGACGGCCCAGTAGTTCCAGAGTCCGGCGAACGTTTCGAATGGAGTCATCGCTGATTCGCCCGCCCCGCGAATGCGTAAAAGATCGCGACCATCACCGAGGCCACCGTGATCCCGACTCCGAGTTCGATCCAGAAAATGCCTCGATGCAGACCGTGAACCGTGCTGTGATGGTCGAGCACGGCATAGGCGAGAAAGTTGCCGTGCCGGAACAGCGACACCAGTCCCACACCCCCATAAAGAAGAATTCCCGTTGCGGTTCCGATCTCCACCCAACGAGGAGGCAGAGCGCGCTGCAGATCCGCGAGCCCAAAAACGAGGCCGTAGAGAATCCAGCCGGCGGAGAAAATCACCCCGGCCTGGAAGCCGCCACCGGGACCGAAGTCGCCGTGAAACTGCACATAGAGGGCAAAGAGCAGAATGATCGGGAACAACGATTTTGCGACCACGCGCAGAATCAAGTTTTCGCGCACCGGACGGCGGTGGATGAGATCAGCCATCACGCTCCTCCGGGTGGGCCGTCGGGGCCGGTCGAACTGGCGGCTGTACGCCGCCGGGCGCCGCCGAGGAGCAACATGGCCCCCACTGCCGCGGTAAACACCACGGCGACTTCTCCAAAGGTGTCGAAGCCGCGGTAGCTGGCCAGCACCGAAGTCACGACGTTCGGAATCTCGATATCGACTCTCGAACCAAGGAGGTACTCCGGGGCGACGTGATTATGAATGGGCGCCGCCGGGTCACCGTAATAAGGCATGTCGAGGGTGCCAAAGATCAGCAGTGAACCGGTACCGAGCACCACGAGCAGGCCGGTCCAATGGTGCTGGATTGAAGACTTTTCGGAAGAATCCGTGAGACTCAAAGCGCCGAGAAACAACACCGTCGAAACCCCGGCCCCCACCGCGGCTTCGGTAAAAGACACGTCGACCGCATCCATCAACAGCATCATGCCCGCCGAAACCAGGCTGAAGATTCCGAGCAGCATCCCGGCCGCAAACAGATCGCGCACCCACGCCACCGACATCGCGATCGCAATCAGGAAGACGAACAAGAAGAACTCAACCGGAACCGTCACGGGTGCCTCCCGCTGTCTCGTTCGATTGCGTTGCGTGCGCCGCGTCTCGTGACAGATCCCAACGCAATCCTTTGGCGTAGGCGGATTTGAACAGCGCGTGGGTCGAGGTCGGGCTCGTGACGAAGAGGAAGAAGAGCACCATCGCAAGTTTCACCGCAACCAGGCCAAAGCCCGCCTGAAACATCAAACCCAGCAGGATCAACCCGGCTCCGAGGGTGTCGGTCACCCCGGCCGCGTGCCCCCGCGTATAAAAATCGGGCATGCGCAGCATGCCGATTCCACCGATCAAGCAGAACAGCGAGCCGATCACCAGGCAGATCCAACTGACGAGATCGAGGGCGCTTGCGACGAACACGCTCGGATCGGCGCTCACGACTGGTCCTCCCCCTCGCCTGCGAGACTCCCGAAGCGACTGAAGCGCAACAGGGCCAGCATGCCGATGAAGTTCATCAGCGCGTAGAGAATGGCGAGATCGAGCCACTCCGGACGACCGGTCAGGAACCCGCTGACCGCGATCAGCAGCACCGTCTTGGTCCCCATCATGTTGACCGCCTGCACGCGATCAAACACGGTCGGGCCGCGAAAGGCGCGGACCAGGGCCATCAACATCGTCGCCAGGATGGCGGCGGTCGCCACGACAAACACTAGCCCCGACCCTCCAGCACACAGACCCGCTGGTTCATCTCACCGGTCTCGAGTCCCGCCGCAAATTCGTCGGAGAGTGCGTGGACGACCATCTCGCCCTCGCGCACCGCCAGGGTGATGGTGCCCGGCGTGAGGGTGATCGAGTTGGCAAAGATTACGCGTCCCACGTCGGTCTGCTGGGAGGCCTTGGTACGAAGAATATGTGGGCGCATCGGGAGCATCGGATTCAGGATGATCTTTGCCACATCAATGTTCGACTTTACGATCTCGAACAACAGCCAGGGCAGGTAGACCCAGGAACGAAAGAACATGTGGTAGGGAAGGCTCTCTCGATCGACCAGTCCGGTGCGCACACACGCGGCCACGACCAAGGCGCAAGAAAGCGCGCCGTAGGCCAACATGACGGGCTGGTAGTGGCCGGACCAAAGCAGCCAGAATATCGCCAGATGTATGAAGAGAACGAGCGCCTGCATCCCTACCCCCCAACCGGGTTCATCGCCCGAAGGCGTGAGAACGCCCCGCGCTTAGACCTTGTATCCCCTTCGATTCATTACCGTTATCCGCCCTGAGGGGCAGATGAGTGTAGACGATCCTGATAGCCCGTGGGGTGCTCGACTGCAATCCCAGCCAACGCCGACAATACTCGGGGGGACAGGCGCTTCCGCGGCCACATCGTGCAACAATCGGGAGATGCCAGAGATCGACTCCCCCACAGGCCCTGAGGCCGCCCCCGCATCCCAAGAATCGATCGCGCTCGCCCGGCAGCTCATCCGCCAGGCCAACCGCATCATGGTGCTCACCGGGGCGGGGATTTCGACCGACTCGGGCATCCCCGATTTTCGCGGACCCGAGGGTCTGTGGACGAAGAACCCCGCTGCGGAAAAGATGGCGACCTTGCAGAACTACATGGCCGAACCCGAGGTGCGCGTCGCGTCGTGGCAGGCCAAGCTCGAATCCGATTTTGGCCGACGTGAGCCCAATGCGGGGCATCTCGCCCTGGTCGAACTCGAGCGTCAAGGTCGACTCGACACTTTGATCACCCAGAACATTGACGGGTTGCACCACAAAGCGGGTAGTACCGTCGATCGCATCGTCGAAATTCACGGCACGGTTCGCGAGGTCATGTGTATGCAATGTGAGGATCGCGGACCGATGGAACTCGCGCTCGAGCGAGTCCGAAGAGGAGAAGAGGATCCGGCCTGCCTGAAGTGTGGCGGCATCCTCAAGGCGGCAACGATTTCGTTCGGTCAGGGACTCGTGGAAGAAGACCTGCAACGAAGTGAGCAGGCGGCATCGAGTTGCGATCTCGCCATCGCCATCGGCTCGACACTCTCTGTGTATCCGATCAACAATGTCATCCCCCTCGCCAAGAGCGAGGGGGCGCGAGTCATCATCATCAACGGCGGTCCCACTGAGATGGACGACATTGCCGATCTTGTACTGCGAGGGAGCATCAGCGATTTGCTTCCCGCTCTGGTTGCCGATCTCGGGGCGTATCCATCGCCTTAGATCGATGCTCGTCAATCCTCCACCGTTCGCTGGGAGTACCTATGTCCGATCTGAAGCTCGGAGTCCAACTCGGTTACTGGGGCGCGCAGCCGTCGCCCAACGCGATTGAAACCGCCCAGCAAGCCGAGCAACTCGGCTTCGATTCAGTCTGGACCGCAGAGGCCTGGGGTTCGGACGCCTTCACCCCGCTCGCCTGGATTGGTGCCCACACCTCAAAGATCCGCCTCGGAACCTCCGTCGTACAGTTGTCCGCCCGCACGCCCACCGCCACCGCAATGGCGGCACTCACCCTCGACCACCTTTCCGGCGGTCGCATGATTCTCGGCCTAGGCGTCTCTGGACCCCAGGTGGTTGAGGGTTGGTATGGACAACCCTTCAGCAAGCCCCTCTCTCGAACCCGCGAATATATTGGGATCATCCGTCAAGTACTGGCGCGAGAAGATCCGGTGTCGAGCGACGGACCTCATTATCCCCTGCCCTACAAGGGCGAGGGGTCGTGGAATCTGGGCAAGTCCCTGCGCTCGATCACCCATCCTCTGCGCGCCGACTTGCCAATCTTCATGGGCGCAGAAGGTCCAAAGAACGTGGCGCTGGCCGCCGAGATCGCCGACGGCTGGCTGCCGCTGTACACCAACCCGTTCCGACCCGAGATCTATGCAGACTCTCTGAAGAACGTGAAACCCGACTTCGAGATTTCGCAGTTCGTCATGGTGAACGTCGACGAAGATCTCGAACAAGCGTTGGCGCCAGTCAAAGCCATGCTCGGTTTCTATATTGGCGGGATGGGGGCCAAGGGCAAAAACTTCCACCTGGATTTGATGAGCCGCATGGGATACGGGCAAGAGGCCCACGAGATCCAGGAACTCTTCGCTGACGGAAAACGGCCCGAGGCCATTGCCGCGGTGCCAGACGCCTTTGCGGACGAGATCTCGCTCTGTGGTTCGAGGGATCGAATCAAGGAACGGCTCGAGGTCTGGAAGAAAAGTCCCGTGACGAGCCTGCTGCTCGCAAACCACGACGTGGATGCGATGCGGATGATGGCGGAGTTCTTGCTCTAGAAAGTTCCGCCGTACAGAACGTATTTGATGGTGAGCACCCGGAATGGAACTCCGAGCCGTTCATTCCCATGACCAGGATCCCTCGCACTTTCTTCGCCAGAGTCGCGCTCGATTTCTCGGGAACATCGTCTCGCGCCAAGGCTCCCCGCTCGCAATCGCGGGGAGCCACTCGTTCTCACCGCCGATTCCGCGTCAGCAACCTTCAAGCGGCGATGGATCACCTGAGAAGCCAGATGATCAAAGGTCGCATCTAAAGCCACCCACTCGCCTTCCGATGCTCATGTAAGTATTTGGGCTGACTCGAATCGTGTGATTCGGGATGACGTCCTGCGTCCGGAGGAGGCCATGATTAGACTTCGAGAGACGACCTGTCTCACGATACTCGTCGCCTGCCTGTCGGTCGGTCTGCTGGCCGGAACACAGGTACGAGCCGAAATCGATCTCGCCTCGTTCGATATCGAAGATTTGATGTCGATGGAGATCACATCGGTTTCGAAAAAGTCTGAACGCGCTTTCGAGGCCCCGGCGGCGGCGTTCGTCATTACCAGCGAAGACATTGACGATCCGGAATGCGCACCATCCCCGAACTGTTGCGATTGGTTCCAGGCGTGCAGGTTGCACAGCTCTCATCGAGCCAATACGCGATCTCCGTGCGCGGATTCAACGGAAACTTCTCGGACAAACTCCTCGTGTTGATCGATGGGCGCAGCGTCTACACGCCCCTGTTCGCGGGCGTGTTTTGGGACGTGCAAGATCTCCCCCTCGCAAATATTGATCGCATCGAGGTCATTCGGGGGCAGGGGGGAACGGTCTGGGGTGCCAACGCGGTCAACGGCGTGATCAACATTGTGACCAAGTCCGCGGCAGATACCCCGGGCTGGCACGTTGAGACCGGTGTTGGCAGCTACGAGAAACCGGGGGCGGGCGTCGTTCAATACGGAGGGAGCCTCGCCAAAGACGTGCACTTTCGCGTCTACCTCAAGCACTTCGACCGCGAACGTTTCAAGCTCGGAAAGAACAACCAGGAAGGAAGCATCCCCCCACACGACGCCTGGGATCAGGTTCGCACGGGTTTTCGACTGGATGCCAAGGTTGGCAAATCCGGCGAATTCACCCTACAAGGCGATCTGTACAAAGGATCCGATGACGGCACCGTGGCGGGTTCCGAGGGCAGCTTCAAGCTTGGAGGCGGAAACTTGCTCAGCCGCTACACACACAAGTTTTCGGACACTCATAACGCATCGGTACAGTTCTACTACGACCGAACTGATCGAAACTCCAACATCCTGAATTATGAACTCGATACCTTCGACCTCGAACTCAAGCACCAGATCGCTCCGTTTCCCTGGCTCGATCTCGTTTGGGGCGGAGAGTACCGGCATCGCAGTGACAGTTCACAGACATCGAATCCAGCAGCCTTCACACCGGTTCCCTCGTTGGGGCTCTTCGATGTCTTGACGATTACCCCACCCAGCAGAAACTTCGATTTACTCAGCGGCTTTGTCCAGGCTGAAGCGCGTACTTGGGAAGACAAGCTCCGATTCACCTTGGGAACCAAGCTCGAAGACAACGACATGTCTGGTTTCGAAATCCAACCCAGCCTCCGGTTCGCTTTCATTCCCAATGAAACGATGACCGTCTGGGGATCGGTGTCGAGAGCGGTGCACACCCCAAGTCGCGCTCGCGACGACGCCAGCACAATCAATATTGTCGAAAACCCCTTGTTGGGCGATTCCCGATTTATCGCAACCCAGAACTCGGGAACCCGCAACCTCGAGGCGGAAAACCTGATGGCCTACGAAGCAGGCGTTCGATTGCAGCCAACTGATTGGATCCATCTGGACCTGGCTGCGTACTACAATGACTACAACGATCTGAATATTTCCGACGTTGCCAGCGTCCCAGTCAATCTTTCCGCGGCGATGACCGGAACCGTCCCAATCACCGTAATCAATCGCATCTACACGAACCACGGCAGCGGCGTTGCCTGGGGTTTTGAGTTCTTCGCCCGGGTTCAAGTACTCGAGGATCATGCAATCGTGAAGAAGTGGTGGATCGACGCAACCTACAGCTACATCGATGTAGATGCGGATCGCGATGCGGGAAACCACATCGGCAATCTATTGGACGGAGAAGGAAACCCGATCGGCAGAGACGAAGAACAGGACAGAGGCCGCACGGAATCTCACCACACCATAGGCCTGCGCTCACACATGAACTTCCCCTACGACGTCGAGTTCGACACCGCCTATTGGTATGTAAGCAAAGTCGCAATGGTTGGTAAACAAAAGGTCGCTGGGTACCACCGTTTCGACCTGCGCACCGCTTGGCGGCCGAGCGAAAACGTCGAGGTTTCGTTCACGGTGGAGAATCTGTTCGACGCCGGGCACGACGAGTGGAACTCGGAACTCTTCATTTCCGGTACCAAAATCCCGCGCGCCTTCTACACCAAAATCGTTCTGAATTTCTAGTAAGCGCAGCAGGGAACGGGTCGAAGAATCGCGCGTGGCAACCGAAGCCTTTTTTGTCGGGCTGCTAGCATCACGCCATGGCAGCAACGGGTTCGGCTCTCCCACAAGCTCGAGCGCACGCAGGACCTGAACGGGATCCATGGCTCTTTGGCCTGCTGGGCCTCGTCTTTGCGATTGGCTTTCTCTCGATGCCCGCGTTCCGCTACGACGGCGACGTCAACGCATGGGAGATGGAGGCCGAATCCCTCGTCTATCAAGGACGCCTGGTGGTTCGCCCGAGCGTGGCCGAAAGCGTTACAGCAAACGCGCCCTACTTCGTCTTCAACTCGAACACGGGGTATTGGTACTCGAAGTACGGAATTGGCAACACCCTCGTCTACGCCCTGCCCCTGGCATTCGAACGCTTTGTGCTCGGCCAAAGCGAGATGTCAGAGCCCTCCAAAATTTTCGGCGAGAATTCGGGCCCCTACCAGATCAAGCGTCGGCTGCTGCTCTTGAACGGTTTCAATCTCCTGCTCAGCGGACTGCTCGCGCTCGTGCTCTACCGACTCGCGCGGCTCTACACCGAGAGTGGGCTCACGGCCTCGTCATTCGTCCTGGCTTGCCTGTATTCGACCTATCTGTGGAACTACACCCGCGCGCAGTCGTCGCAGATTTACCAGGTCCTGCTCTTTTCCACTGCAATGTTGTTTTTGCTGCGCTTCGCTCGCCGGTCGGGCAGCGAAACCGTGGGTGGCGCGCGAGATCTACTGTGGTGCGTCGTTTCGCTTTCAGCACTCTGTCTCGTGAAACTCGCTTTTGCTCCGTTGATCGGAGTGCTTGGAATTGCGCTCGTGTTGATCGGCTGGGACGGCCGTTCCAATGTCGCGGCCCACGTCATTTCAGATCTGCGCAGCAACGCAAAGACATATTTTTGCTACGGCGTCGTGCCCCTGTTGGCCCTGGGCGCAATCGTCTTTTGGGTGAACAATCTCAAGTTCGGCGCGCCGTTCAACACGGGCTACGAGCGCGAAACAAACCTGTTTGGCGCGAGCCTCGCAGAATCGATCCCCGCTTATCTCTTTGCCCCGCGCTACAGCATTTTCATTCACTTCCCACTGCTCGCGGTCGCCCTGCTCGGAATTCCACGGATGTGGAAGCGCAATCACGCCGAGTTGCTGCTCGCCTGGTCATGCTTTGCCTCGATGTTCTTCATCTACAGCAGCTACACCTATTGGACAGCCGAAGCCAGCTATGGACCGCGCTACCTGCTTTTTGCTCTGCCGGTGTTGTCGCTGCCCGCAGTGGCGGTGGTCGACGGGCTGCGGAACGCAAAGAGCGGTCCGCGACGAGCCATCGCCAGCCTTGTGCTAGCGAGCCTGATCCTGGCATCGACGTATGCGCAGACTCTCGTCAATCGACTCGAGTTCCACACCTTCTTCCGACTTCGTCAACAGTTCCAGCTGATGGATCGCAGCGATGCCGAACAGGGAAATTATTTTCGCAGCACGAACACGGCCGTGTTCAATCGAGACTTCATTCGCTATCGCGAGCGGGGCATCGTCCCCGTTCCCTTGCGGCGATTGGAATCCAAGCTCAGCGCCGAGGGCTACCAAAACCTCGAAGCGTCGGTCCGTGCACATCTCGATAGCAATCACTATTTCTGGTGACCGAGTTACGCTCGGCTACGAAACGGGATATGAAAAGCCCGTGCCCCCCAACCCGCAATAGCCGTTCGGATTTTTGGCTAGATACTGCTGGTGGTAGTCCTCGGCGTAGAAGAACTCGGGTGCGTCGAGGATTTCGGTGGTAATGGCTCCCTGGCCTGCATCGCTCAAGAGGGCCTGGAAAACGTCGCGGCTGTTCTCGGCCGCCCGCTTCTGCACCTCGGATGTCGCATAGATCCCCGACCGGTACTGGGTGCCCGTGTCGTTGCCCTGGCGCATTCCCTGGGTCGGGTCGTGACCCTCCCAAAAAATCGCGAGCAGCGTTTCGAGGCTCGTCTTCTGCGCATCGAAGGCCACCAACACGACTTCATTGTGCCCGGTCCTGCCGCTACAGACTTCCTCGTAAGTTGGGTTGGGGGTCAGTCCCGCCGCGTAACCCACTGCGGTCGTGTGCACTCCGTCGGCCTGCCAGAACATGCGTTCCGCGCCCCAAAAGCATCCCATACCGAAAATGATTTGCTCCATCCCCTCGAAGGGAGGCAGCGTCGGGTTGCCGTTGACCGCGTGAACTCCGTGCACGGGCATGGGTTCGTCGCGTCCCTTCAACGCTTGTTCGGGGGTCGGCAGCGCGGGGGTTCTACTCAGAAAAGACATGGGCGATATGCTGGGTGATTCGGCGCTCGAGTTCAAGCAAAGCTTCGCGTCACAAACCAAAAGACCC
This sequence comes from Myxococcales bacterium, assembly GCA_022563535.1. NCBI lineage: Bacteria > Pseudomonadati > Myxococcota > Myxococcia > Myxococcales > Myxococcales bacterium. The sequence goes on along the minus strand of JADFNE010000008.1, from coordinate 60,215 downwards.
CGAGTCCGCAGATCGCCGCCGAGCCAAGCTCGGCCAGCCGTGTGTGCAAGCGTCCCCCGTTCCACCGCGCGAGGGCGTGGAGCGCGGGCCAGACCAACAGCACGATTGCGAGCTGGCCGAGTTCGACACCGAGATTGAAGCCGAACAGCGCCTGAACCAGCCTGTCGCTGGGCAGGGACATCTCTCGCAGGATTCCCGCAAATCCAAAGCCGTGGATCAAGCCAAACGCGAAGGCCACCGCGACCCGCAACAGGCGCGGATTTCGAACCGTCGCAAGCAATCCAAAATGACAGGCCGCAAAGATCGAGATGCCCAGCAACGTCAGCCAGGACACGAGCCCAATGCCAAAAAACGCGAACCCGGCCATCAACAGCAGCCCGCTGACCGCGACCAGTGGAATGGACCAACCGCCGCCGGCCAACAACCACGCGTTCTCGGTGGCCACGAGGGCAACCGAAAACCCGATCAGGGCTTCGATCGGCGCTGTTTCCGGGTTGAGGATTCCCAGCACAGCCAGCGCCAGGGTGACGCTGTGCGCCAGGGTGAAGCCGGTCACGAGTCGCGCGACTTCTCCCACGCTTCCGGCGAGCAACAGCAGCGCAAAGACAAAGGCTAGATGATCCCAACCGGACAAAATGTGTTCGACGCCAATTGCGAGATAGCCCGAGATTGAGGTGCCCACAGGCCCTGAAGCTCCGCTGCCGGACAAGGGTTCCAGATTCCAACTCGGATCGCGCTCGCTCAGCACGCGCTCCCGGGTCGCGAACCCACTGGCGTGAACTCGCGCAAAGTGGAGATGACTCGGAGCTTCGGCGAGCAAGATCGCGCTTTGGATTCTCTGCTCGCCGGCAACGTCGCAAACCAGACGCCATTCGAAATGCATCCAACCTTCGGGCGCCCTCATCCGAATCGGAGTCTGGGCCTTGCAGGCTTGCCCCGCCGAAAACAACTGGAGCCGACTCCGGAGATAGTTCGCGATCCGGGCTTCGTCCGCATCCATCTCGACCCCCAGCCCGAGTCGCGTCAGTTCGAGCCGCGTAATGCGCACACGCACACTCGCGCCCTCAGGCCCGAAGTGCCAGCTCGAATAGGAGATGCTCTTGGTATGGGCTTGGGCACCGGAAGCGCACGCGATCAGACCGATCGCGAACGCGAGGGGAAGCAGAATGAAATTGATGGCAGCGCCTACAGAATACCTTCGAATCACGGCGCGAGAAGAATAGGACAGCTCTGCGGGGGAAGGACTCTGCAGCGAATCAGGCAGTTTCCCGAATTCTTTCCATCAGGGCTTCCCCTTCGATGGCCACCGTTTCGGCACTCGCGAGCTTGATGCGGTCGTAACCCCGAATTTTGTCGGGCAAGCTCGCCATGCGAACCGCAAGCTCGTAGTTGGCAGCCGAGAGTCTCTCCGAAAGTTCTTTGACGACAGACTCGTATTCGGCGACAAGCTGACGTTCCAGGCGTCGCTCGGGCAGCCGGGCAAAGATGTCGAAGGGCGTTCCGCGCAAGAACTTCAACCTGGCCAGACCCCCCATCAGCCACAGCATCCACGACCCCACCGAGCGCTTGCGCAAGCGCCCAGTTTCCGGATCCCGCCGCGCAAACAATGGCGGCGCCAATTGCAGTTCGATTCGGAGATCCCCCTCGAACTCTGCCTTCACGCGCTCGAGGAATCCGCCGTCCGAGTACAGCCGCGCGACCTCGTACTCGTCTTTGTACGCCATCAACTTGTATCCATATCGCGCCACGGCCTCGGAGAACCGCTTGCTCCCGTCCCCTCGCTCGCGCTCGGCCAGAACCGCCAGGTCGACCCACGACCGGTAGCGCGCCGCATAGGCCACATTCTGATACACCACGAGATCTTCCTCGCGGCGGGAGACGAAGGCTTCGAAGCTAATCCCCGTGTCCGAACCCCAACCCGGAGAGAACTCGCCCGCGCACAACTCGTCGAGCAACTTCGGGTCGTGGGCCGAAAGGCGCCCCAGGGCGAAAGCCCGGCGGTTCATCTCGGTCGCAACACCATTGAGATCAATCGCACGCTCGATCGATTCGAGATGCAAGGGAATCAGGCCCAACTGAAATGCGTGTCCGAGCAACAACAGATTGCTGCCGATGGAATCACCCAGAGCGGCTTCCGCAAACTGCGTCGCATCAACGTCGAAGCGTCGACTGCTCACGCTGCTCACCAACGCGAGGTGCCGATCGAGGTCGGTGTCTTCCATCACCCATCCCACCGACGCCGCCGTCGGCGTCACGTGGGTATTCATCACAGAGCGCGTACGCTGTCGGTGCAAGGTACTCAGGACAGCCTCGCTCCCGGCGACGACCGAGTCGCAACCGAGCAGAAGATCGGTGGAGCGCCCGCTCACCCGGGAGCCGTGAATATCGTTCGGGTGGTCTGCGATGCGAAGGTGAGAAACGACCGCCCCGCCCTTCTGGGCGAGCCCGGTCATATCGAGAACGCCGCTCGCGCGACCTTCAAGGTGAGCCGCCATCCCGAGCAGTGCGGCGGCCGTCGTGACCCCGGTGCCGCCGATGCCGGCGAAGACGATGTTGTACACGGAGCCTTCGGCCGGAGCGTTCAGGGCGATTGGGGGCGCGGGCAGGTCATCGAGGGCAAAGCCCAGATCTGCGGGCAGTCGCTTGCGAATCGCTCCGCCGTGAACCTGCACGAGTGCGGGACACGAGCCTTCGAGACAGGTGAAGTCCTTGTTGCAGGAAGACTGGTTGATCCGCCGCTTGGCGCCGAACTCAGTTTCGACGGGCTCGACCGAAAGGCAATTGGACTGCACGCTGCAGTCGCTGCACCCCTCGCACACGCGCTCGTTGATGAATACGCGTCGCTTTGGATCGTCGAGCAGTCCGCGCTTTCGTTTGCGACGTTTTTCTGCCGCGCAGCCCTGGTCGTAGATCAAGACCGAAACGCCCGGTTGCTCGCGCAGCCGTTTTTGCACGGCGTCGAGTTGCTCGCGCGGTTCGACGAGGATCCCGGGCTCGAGCCCCACTTCGCCCTCGAACCGCTCAGGATTCTCCGACACGACGACAATCTCCGACACGCCCTCCGCCGCCAGTTGGCGTGTGATCTGGGGAACGTCGAGGGAGCCATCGAGGGACTGGCCCCCGGTCATCGCGACGGCATCGTTGTACAAGAGCTTGTAGGTCATCGACACTTTGGCCGCGACCGCAGCGCGAATCGCCAAGATGCCGGAGTGGAGATAAGTCCCGTCACCCAGGTTGGCAAAGATGTGGGGCTCGTCGGTGAAGTCCTGCTGACCGATCCAGGCGGCACCTTCACCACCCATTTGCGAGAAGTGGTCCGAATCGCGGTCCATCCACTTCACCATGTAGTGACAGCCAATCCCCACCAGCGCACGGCTGCCCTCGGGCAGAACGGTGGAGCGATTGTGTGGGCATCCGGAACAAAAGAAGGGGATGCGCTCGACTTCGCTCGGCGCGGAGAGTTGAATGGCCTCGCCGGCGGTCAGTTGTGCAACGTAGTTATCGACACATTCTGTCGAAACACCAGCGGGCAATTGCAGGGCGATCGCACGGGCGATTTCGATCGAACTGAGCTCGCCGATTTCGGAGAGCAACGGCATCCCGTGTTCGTCGCGCTTACCCACGATCCGCGGACGCTGCGAATCGGGCAACCCATAGAGCGCGTCTCGCAACTGCGCCTCCATCAACGGGCGTTTTTCTTCGATCACCAACAGCTTTTCACTTCCCGCACAGAAACTGCGCATCGTCACCGGATCCAGGGGCCAGGGCATCCCGACCTTGATCAGGCGAATGCCCATATCCGCTGCCATCCGCTCGTCGATTCCGAGGTCGGCAAAAGCCTGCCGAGTGTCGGTGTACGCCTTGCCAGTCGTCACGATCGTGAGGCGCGGCTTCGGCGTTTCGATCACCACCCGATTCAAATCATTCGCCCGGGCAAAAGCCAGCACCGCCGGAAGCTTGGCTTCGCGCATCCGCGCCTCCTGCTCGAGGGGCACATCGTTGTTGCGAATGTGAACCCCAAGCTCGGGAATGGTGAAGTCTTTCGCGTGTCGAATCTGAACGCGCTCCGGCCCGACCTGCACAACGGCCGAACTGTCCATCACGTCCGTCAGTGCGATCAAGCTGACCCAGGTCCCGGAGTAGCGCGAGAGCGCCCAACCGTAGAGGCCATAGTCGAGCACATCTTGAATGCAGGACGGATTGAGCACCGGAATCTCGAGATGCATCATCGCGTATTCGCTCTGGGTCGGATACGACGACGACTTGCACGCGTGGTCATCCCCAGCGATTGCGAGCACGCCGCCCAACGGTGCGGTTCCGGCGGCATTCGCGTGGCGCAGTGCGTCGCAGGCGCGATCGACGCCCGGGGCCTTGCCGTACCACATGCCGAAAACCCCGTCGTAGCGCGCACCGGGATGCAGCCCCACTTGCTGACTGCCCCAAACTGCGGTGGCCGCGAGTTCTTCGTTCAGACCGGGCTGGAATCGGATCTGTCTTTCGCTGAGCAGGGACTTGGCCCGCCAGAGCTGTTGATCGAGTCCACCGAGGGGAGAGCCGCGATACCCCGAGATGAAACCAGCGGTATTGAAGTTTGCGGCGGCATCCCGGGCGGCCTGCATCAAGGGGAGCCGGACCAGTGCCTGAATTCCGCTCAGGTAGATCGACCCACTTTCGAGGGTGTACTTGTCATCGAGCTCGATGGGATTGGGGTTACGCCCCGGATTCTCTCGCTTTTCCATCGCCGAACCTCCCGAAATCCCCTCCGAGACCGCTCGTTTCGCAGCTGAAAAACAACTTCTTGTATCGGAATAAAAGTGCCCCAATCATCCAGAAAAGTCATTGCAATCTCCCCCATTTATCCTCATATTGTGTAAGTTTATTCCAATATTTTGCCGAAATTGGAAATATTATGCCTATCAAGATTGATAAGATCGATCGCGCAATTCTCGAACAGCTGCAGCGCGACGCGAGCCTCTCGACCGCCGATCTGGCCACCCAGGTGGGGCTCTCGATGTCGCCCTGCTGGCGGCGCATTCGCCGGCTGGAGAAGGCCGGTGTGATCAGCCGACGTGTCGCCATCCTGGATCGAGAGCGGCTCGGTCTCGAGGTCACGGTATTCGCCAGCGTCAAGCTCTCGGCCCATGGCAGGCAGTCCCTGCCCGAATTCGAAGCGGCGATCGAAGAACATGACGAGGTTGTGGCCTGTTACGTGATGACTGGCGAGGTCGACTACCTGCTGCAGGTCGTAACCCGCGACATTCGCAGCTACGAGAACTTTCTGCGCAATCACCTGCTACAGCTGCCTACGGTGCGCGAGGTGCATTCACAGATTGTACTGAGCCAACTCAAACACACGACCGAGCTGCCGTTGTTCGACCTGGGTTCGAGCTAGGGAGTCTTCGCAGAGAACGCGAAAGAAGATGTCGCCCGCCCGCTCCAGTAGTTCATGTGGGCATCGCATCGGACTTATAAGCTGGAGCGGGCGGGCGAATTGGTTGGATAATACTAATTATCTTTAATAAACACTAGGTTTTCTTTTAGTAAGACGCGATTATTTGGCGTAAGCCAAAGCCGGGGGCCCTACCGCCCGCCCCGGGGCACACACGGCGACAGGGACAATGGCCAAAACGCAGACCAGAAATCGAATTCGCCAAGCGCGCCGGGAGATGTATCGCCAGGTCATCACGGAGGCCGCCGAGGTGGTATTTGCCGACAAGGGCTTTGCGGACGCGAAGATGAGCGAAGTCGCCCTCGAGGCCGGGATTTCCCTCAAGACCCTCTATGCCACCTTCAACGGCAAACTCGAACTATTTGACGCCATTCGCGCCCTGCGCATCAGCGAAGTGATGGCCCGTACCGACGCGGTATCCGAAGGCACGCCCCTCGAAGTCACCATGAATCGGGTTCGCGTCAGCGTCGAATATCTGGTCGCCAACCCACATTTCCTTCGCATTCACCTGCGCGAAGGAAATGCCTGGGCGATCCGACCCGAACGTGTCCCGGGCACCGATCCGGACGGATGGCACGTCAACATGAGCGAACAGGCCAAGACGATTCAGCGCGGGATCGACGAGGGCGTGTTTGAAAAGGGCGACCCTGAACTGCTGGTCAAGATGGTGTCCGCGGTGTATCAGGTACAACTCGCAGATTGGCTCGAGCGCGAGGAAAACGGCTCTGCCGACCTCCTGGTGAGGCGAATCCAGGACTACGTGAAGCGACTGCTGTGTTGCGAAGGCACCCTTTAACAGTCCTTTCATCTCCTCGGAATGGTAGGGTTAGCCGCACGTCGATACAGTTCGCAGGCGGAAGCCGCAAAAGGGGATCGGATGCGCGCGCTACGAATACTGCTACTGGGGCTGCTCCTCACCTCGATCGGCTCGACTGCAGTCGCACAGGACGACGACGAAGGGGGCGCTTCGGACTTTCCCAGCAGCGGGCTGTACGTCAGCTTTTCGGGAGTCCGTGCAATCGAGGGCTGGCCCAGTACAAACCGGGATGCCGGTGCGGAGAACGCCTTCGGATTCAATCTGCGTGTGGGGACACGCACCAGCCAGTGGGTGTCCCTCGAACTCGCCCTCGAAGTGATCGACGATTTCTTTCCGAACGATAAAACCGATGTCGGGGTCATCAGTGTCTTCGCCAACACTCGGGTGTACCCACTCCCGGGTCGCATCCAACCCTATGCCTTGGGGGGAATGGGAATCGTCGCGACAGCCGTCAAACAACGTGATCCCGGTAGCTCATTCGGGTCCAGCAATGCTGATTGGGGTTTCCGATTGGGAGCGGGCGTGGACCTCTACTACACCGCGCACATTGCAGTTTCGCTGGAAGTCACCCAGCTCTGGACCGTAGGAGACGTCAAGGACCTCGATTACGTTTCACTGGGAATCGGCTTTCTCTATCATTTCTAGTACAGTTTCTGGGAATGATTTGAAGAAGGAATTGTCTCATGACCTCCTTTACGCGAATCGTAGTGCCTACCGATTTTTCAGAGACCGCTCGCCATGCTTTCGAAAGCGCCGTCGCGCTGGCGCAAGAGTCACACGCAGAACTTCATATCTGCCATGCCGTTGAGTACGTCGCCCCAATGGTGAGCCCCTACGAAATACCCGTCCCCGAAGACTTTATTCAACAGACCCGCGAGGCCGCCCAGAACCGGCTCACGGAAGTCGTCGAGCAGGGCAAAAGCGCGGGACTCTACTGCGAGGGGCATCTCTTGTCGGACCGCGCAGACCCCGGAATCTCGAACCTGGCCGAGGCCATTCACGCGGATCTGATTGTGATGGGATCCCGCGGAACGGGTCGCCTGCGCCATATCTTCCTCGGCAGCGTGACCGAACGCACGGTTCGACACGCCCCGTGTTCGGTTCTGACCATCAAACCACAGGACATCCAGCACTAAAAAAAGTGCCGGACGCGATACACGGCAAACGACGGATTCGAGTACGCCAGCTCGAAGCCCGCGGCTGCCGCGCCGTTGCACTCGACAGTGCCGGGCCTCGCTTCCACCAGTGCGTAGAGTTCGTCGGGCCAGCGCACGGGTAAGGCCAGAAGATCCCGAACCAGAGACCCGCCAAATTCACAGTTCGCCAAGCCGCGTAGCAGTGCCCGATTGACGGCGAGCAACTCTTCGTGATGAGGAATTGCGCGGGTAAACGGCGACCCCAGTTGGGCTACGACCCGACGTTGGGCGATCACCGGGAGCCGGGAATCGTCCTTCGCCACCGCAGCGGCAAAGACGTGCGCGGTCTTGGGTGTAGAGGTTCGCAGCCAAGCGTAGGCTGCGTCGAGATTGCGGCTCTTCGAATCGTCGTTCGGCCGGATCTCGGTCGTGGTTCCCCGCAGCACGTATGGCTCCGACGCCGACCAGGGGGATGCGGCGTAAACAAGTGCCATGACGGACAACGAGAGCGCGCCCATGAATCCCAGCACCAGGGTTGCCCCCGCGGTCGTGGGTAAAGGACATCTCCGCTGGGTCGCGTCGCGCGAAACAGATGTCGATAAAAGCGCCAATAGCAGCAGCGCCGCAGGATACGCGGACAAGAGCACGAACTTGTATTCGTTGGGATCGGTGACCGGCGCCACCAAAGCCAGGGCCGCGACGCCGTAGAGAAGCGCACTGAGCGCGTGCACCCGCGCCGAAGGCACGAGGTGCGAGAACCTGAAGCCAGCGAACATCAACAAGAAAAACATCGGGACCAACGCCCAGCCGAGCAAGACGGCGTGGGCCAAAAAACCACTGCCCGGCAAGAGCACCAGGACCCTGCCTTGATACGCCGACGCCACTGGAACCAGCAGCGGCATTGCGAGCAAGACGCCAACTCCACTTCCGAGGATGGGAGCGCCGAACGACCACAGCTGTGCCCGGGTCGGCGGAAGCTTCGACTCACGTCGGGTCGCCAACAGCGAGAAGCCTTCAACCACAGCAAATGCTGCGACTGTGAGCCCAAACGCGATCGCGGGCAGCGGGCTCAGGACCGCCATGCCAAAGGTCGCAGTGCCGAGCATCAGCGCTCGCGTGCGGGGCTGCATGCGAGCGTTCGCCAAGAGCCACTGCCCCGCCGCGAAGAAGGCGAGCGCGAGAGGGAAACTGTTGAAGTTCAAGAATTTGTTGATCAGATGCCCGGCGCGATCACTCAAGGCTGCAGTTTCAAAAATACCGAGCCTGGGGAATAGCGAAACCAGGTTTTGGTCCCCGAGCTGGAGCAACGAATGATGACGCGCGATCAACAAGAGGTGCTCGAAGAGCCCGGTCGAGATCTCTGGATCCGCTCGGAAGATTTCGGGCAGCCAAACACCGGCCAGCCGCACTGCAAACTGGACCAGACCGAGGGGGTTCAAGATGAAAAACGGAACTCCACACACCGCCAGTCGCAGCCAGATATTCCGCGTGTATTCGCCGGTCGCCAGCCAAAGCGCACAGAGAAAACCCGAAAGACCCAACGCATTGCTCACAAGACTCATTTCAAAGGGCGTGACGTCGAACATCCGCACGCCGAGTGCGAGCCATGCGTGCCAGACCCAGTAAAAATTCGCGGGCGCTTCGAGGCTCGAAGGGTTGGTCGGCGGAACGATCCCGTGAACGATCTGGTAGACGTAGGCGCTGTGATGCAGCCCGTGAAAGCTCTGCATGATGCGGCCCGAGGCGCCGCCGACAAAAAAGACGTAGCCGGTTGCAAAGGCAACCAATACCAGGGGTGGCAGGGCAGAGCGAAGGCTGCGCGTCGACTCGGACATCCCCGGGCTACTCCACATATCCCAGCGCTCGAAGTGATTGGAGCAACTCGGGATTGATCTCACCGGTCGCAATCAACTCGAGGGGATGGCTCTCGAGGGCGCGATCGAGGAGCGCGCTCATGGAAGCGCAAACCGAGGGGTTGCGCAGGCCGACGTTCTTCTCGGCGCTGGGCAGTACCCCACTCGCGTAGAGTTCTTCGGACGTATTGCTGCGCAAGTACTTCCAATCTCCCGAAACGATTCCGACTTTCTGGACGCCGGGATCGAACGCCTCCACGGGTTCCCCAGCGATTCGCCGAATCACGACCTGACGATGAAGCCGCGCGGGCAGTACCCCCTTTGCGTGAAGCGGATTCTGCAACAGCACGAATCGGTCGCGCGCACGCTCGCTTTCCTGTAGCGGCGCAACCGACATCGAAGCGGGCACCTCCAGCCCCACCGCTCGCAGGATCGTGGGGGCGATGTCCGTATTGCTCACCAGGTTCGATACCCGCAAGCCTGCGCCAAATTGTTGCGGATAGCGAACGATCAGGGGAACCCGGATCCCCCCTTCCAATAGACATTCCGAGTGTTCGAAGTAGATTCCATTTTCGAAGCACTCCCCGTGATCCGCCGTAAAGACGACCATGGTGCGATCGCGCGGTCGCAGCGCGTCCAGCTTGTCGAGCAACTCGCCGATCGATGCATCGACCGCAGCCACCTCCCCCCGATACAGCGCCTTGCCGTGTTCAACGATTTGCGCCGAAATGTGGCCAGCATTCTGCTTTGCGATCTGCAGCAACTCGGTCCATCCCAGGGCGGGCAGCTGGTCGGCAAGCGCGGGGTCGAGGTGTCGACGAAACGCTTCGGGCGGATCGTAGGGTTGATGTGGATCGAACAGGTGAACCCACAAGAAGAACGGCGCTGCTTCGGGCAGTGATTCGAGCCAGTCCCCCGCCCGGGCGACGACCTGGGGCGCCGACCATTCCAGCACCGCTTCCGGCGCGGCAGAACTCTCGAATCCTTGCAGCGCTCCCGAACTCTTTCCCAGCAGGTTGACCCCGACGAACGCGCCGGTGTGATATCCCTCGCTCTGCAAGATCTCCGCGATCGTCTGCTCCGATTCGGGCAATGCGATCTGGTTGTTCACCACGCCGTGTTCCCGGGGATAGCGCCCGGTAAAAATCGAAAAGTGAGACGGACGCGTGAGAGACATCGGCGCCACTGCGCGCTCGAAGAGCGTCGATTCGGTCGCCAACTGCGATAGTCGCGGCGTACCCGGCCCGGCCGCAGCGGGCCGGTAGGGGTCGAGGGCATCAGCTCGCAGGGTGTCGACGGTGATCAGAACGATGCTCGGCCTGGGTTCCGGGGCGCAACCCACTACCCCGATCACGACCGACATCAGCCCGAGCGCGGCGATCGCCGCATACCCGGATGGGATGGCTTGATTGGGCATGAACTCCTCAGTCGCAGTCTCTAAATCCGTGGGCCCGATCGGGATCTGGCTATGATAGGCGGGCGGCGTATGCAGAACCAATTCATCATCTCGATTCGAACGACGATCGCGGCCACAATCGGTCGACACGGGGTCTCTGCAGCGGTGACCGCGCTCGCGTGCCTGGGCTTGGGTCTAGTAAATTGCGGCGAGGGCGATCCTCCATTGGGTTCGACGCCACCCCCCGCTCCCCTCGAAGCGTCTCGCGCCAGGCCGCTTCCCAGGGTCGAACTGGCCTCCACACCGAGCATCCTCCTCATCAGCGTGGATACCCTGCGCTCCGACCACCTTTCCCTTTTCGGCTACCCGCGCAATACGACGCCGTCGATCGATCGCTATTTCGCCGACGCTACGGTCTATCGTGCGGCCTACAGCGCCGAAGCCAACACTTCGCCCAGCGTCATCAGTATGTTGTCGGGACTGCTTCCCGCACGGCATCGGGTGCGGATGTTCTACCAGAGAATCCCCGCCAAAATTCATCTCCTCTCGGACTACCTCTCGGCCGCGGGATACCAGACCGCGGCGGTGGTTTCGAACGTCGTGCTTACCCGGGAGGCGATCGGCCTCTCCACCCGCTTTGGTCACTACGACGACTTCGTAGACGAGCGAGAGCAGAGCCTCGATGTCTACGAACGGCGCGCCTCGCGTACCAGCGACGCGGCAATCAAGTGGCTGCGAGAGCTTCGAGACCCCGAGCGACCACACCTGCTCTGGGTCCACTACATCGACCCCCATGGCCCCTATCGACCTCCGGTCGACTCGCCCATTAAAGACTTCCAACATCTGGTGCCGCAGCCGATCGATTCCGAACGCATCATCTCCTACCAACGTCTAGCGGGAGTCGACGACGGGGCGGAGTACATCGATCGCTACGATGAAGAGATCGCCTACGCAGATGCCGAGATCGGGCGCCTGTTGAGTGCCTACGACGAGTTGGGTCTGAGCGATTCGAGCATTGTTGTCTTCACCGCGGATCACGGCGAAAATTTGATCGAACACGACGTCTACTTCAATCACGGCCACCAGGTCTGGAACTCGATCATGCGAGTTCCGCTGATGATCCGAACGCCCGGCGGAAAAGCCGATCAGATCGATGTTCCAGTTTCGCTGGTGGATTTGACACCTACGCTGCTTGCGCTGGTGGGATACCCGAGCCCCGAAGACGACAAGACCTTCGACGGAATCCAGCTTTCGAAACGCCGCCCCGAAGACTCGATATCTCTCGAGGCCAGTGGCTATGCCGCCAAGGGAGATCAATGGGTCTATTGGCATCACCGCGCATTGGTGAGCGGAAGTGACAAATGGTTCGCCAGCGTCGATCGGGAGGGAAAGGTCGTGGCCAGGGGGTACTTCGACCTCGCGCGCGATCCCGGCGAGCAGCGACCTGAGGCATGGCGCTTTGGAGCCAAGGCAAACCGGCTACTCGACTGGTTCGAGACGGATCCAGATCCGGCGGGCGTCCCGGAAAGCGTATTGAACGGTCAGCGACTGCTTGCCCCCAAAGTCGCACCCGGCCGTACATCGGACGAACTTCGGGCGTTGCGCGCGCTCGGCTATGTAGAATGATCGATCTCGGTTAGAGCGACGGGCAGAGGTCGTCGCTCACCAGCATCGCACCGATCTCCGCCAGCTGTTGCGTGGGTCCGCCGAACATGTTTGTGAGTTGCTGCGCCCAAAGAAAGTAGCGATGGATCGGGTAGTCAATGTCCGAACCAATTCCGGCGTGTAGATGCTGTGCACTGTGGACGATGCGGTCTCCCGCCCGAGACGCCCACCACTTGGCCGCGCCCACCTCCGCCCCCGCACGCAGCCCCGCGTCGACCCGCCAGACGGCTTGCCACAAGGTCGACTGCATGCCTTCGAGATCGACATAGGCATCTGCACAGCGCATCTGGGTAGCCTGAAAACTTCCAATCTGGCGCCCGAACTGCTTTCGATCCGAGAGATATGCCGCTGTTCGCTTGAGCGCCTCTTCGCCAACACCGAGCATCATCGCCGCAACCCCGAGTCGTGCGCGTTCCAACATCCAATCGATGATCGCGGCGCCGCTGTCTTCGTCGCCCAGCAATGCTTCGGCGGAGACCTCGACACCCGAAAACTCGAGCATCCCCTGAAGCTGCCAGTTGATCGATTTCTGTTCCTGAATTTCGAGCCCCGGGCTGTCAGGGGCGACCAGGAAGACGCCGACTTTATCTTCTCCAATGGATGCGGGGACCAGGATGCAACTTGCCTTGGCGGCGGCAGGCACGCAGATCTTCTCGCCGTCGAGTCGCCAGCCCGAACCGCTGGGCGTGGCGCGCAAGCGAGGGCGCGCGGGGTTGGATTTCCCCGGCTCGCTGAGAGCCGCCGTCAGGATCGCACCCGAATCAACGACGGGAGCAAGCCAGCGCTTGCGTTGTTCGTCGCTGCCAAATTCGACCAGTGGCATGGTCCCGAGGATCAATGTTTCGAATAGCGGCGCCGGGGCGCAGCTTCGACCCACTTCCCGAAGCACCAGCACGTTCTCGATCAACCCCAAACCACTTCCGCCGAGCTCTTCCGGCACGCTGAGGGCCGTGAGGTTCGCGGCCAGCAATTTTCCCCACAGCTCTTCGTCCAACCAGGCGCCGGCGTCTTCGAGCTTGCGCGAGCGCTCATGGTTGCAGCAGTCGCCGAATATCTGCGCGGCCAGCTCTTGCACGAGCTGTTGATCTTCGCTGACTGAAAAATCCATCTCGACTCCCGAGGATCTCCCTCGAACTTTGAAATTGCGCTGCGCTGGAGATCCCTGCTTGGCTGTTCAATCCAGGAGAGACGCGATCAACGTGGGGCTCGGGGCATTCCCAGCCCGAGCGTTGCCACCAACTCTCGCTGAATTTCGTTGACACCGCCGCCAAAAGTATTGATCGTGGCGAGGCGAACCTCGTGCTCGACATGACCCTGCAAGATCGCCCCCGGAGAACCTTGCTTGAGGGTCCCGGCGCTACCCAGAATTTCGAGCAGGAGTCGCAACACTTCGATCACGTACTCGGTCGCGAGAATTTTTGCGGCCGAGGATTGCGCGGGGTCGGGATCGCCCGCCTCCAACATCCACGCCATTTTCCAATTGGTAACTTTCATCGCTTCGAGCAGTGAATACGCCTGGCCCAGCGCCATCTGAACCCAGGCATTGTCGGCCACCCGGCTGCCCGGCGCGTCCTCGGTTGCCTTGGCCCACTCAATCACCTCGTCGAGCAGTCGAATGGCGCCGTTGGAAAACGCAGCAATCCCGACTCGCTCGTGATTGAGTTGTAACGTGATCAACTTCCAGCCGCCGTTCACCTCGCCGACAACCATCTCCGCCGGAACCCGAACGTTTTCGTAGTAGGTCATATAGGTACGACCACCGTTGATGATGTGAATTGGACTGGTTGAAAATCCCTCGAGCCTGGTGTCGACGATCAGGATCGAGATGCCTTTGTGTTTCGGGGCGGCAGGATCGGTGCGGCACGCCAGCCAGATGTAGTCGGCATCCTCTGCACTGCTGGTGAAACTCTTGGTTCCGTTGATCACGTAGTGATCACCCTCGAGCACCGCAGAGGTTGTGAGCGATGCGAGATCGGTACCCGCCTCCGGTTCGGTGTAGCCGATGGCAAAATGGATATCGCCGCGGAGGATGCCCGGCAAGAATCGCTTCTTCTGCGCTTCGCTGCCCAACTGCATCAACGCGGGTCCGACGGTGTTGATGGTGACAAATGGGAGTGGAGCCCCGGCGCGACGCGCCTCATCGAACCAGATTTGCTGCTCGACCCAGGTCTTGCCCAGGCCACCGAACTCCTTTGGCCAACCGACTCCGAGCCAGCCGTCGCCGCCCATCTGCTTGATCACCTGCTTGTACAGACTGCCGCCCTCGAGCGCACCGAGGCGCTCGCGAATTTCGGGTGAAATGAGGTCGGCGAAGTAGCTGCGGAGTTCGTCGCGCAGCGTGACCTGATTTTCCGTGTAGGCTATTCGCATGAAGAGAGCAGTCTATCGGAAAACGACTTCGATCACAGGGTGAGGACTGCTGCCTCAACCGCTTTTCGACATAGAGCTACCCCAGCGAATGTAGAAGTGGCGCTGCGAAAATGCCGTGACGGTCGGTACAGAAAACTTGTTCTTTCTTCATTCCATTTTTCGCTCACCAGCTCAGCGCAAGCGCGAGACTTCTTTTTCGCTCTGCAACCCAGAGATCAATGCCGCTTGTCTTCGGCCCTCCAGGCAACCGCGATTCTGGCTTGGGGTCTTCAGACATTGTTCGATTCGAGCAATGTCGTCGCCGACGTCGGTGCGCGCGCGACACGATTCGCGAGTGGGCATAGTTTCGGTGCATCTCGACCACACGGAATCAAGTGCCTCCGCGCTGAACGAACTTGCGTGGAAATAATATTTTTCAAACTCCCTGCTCGCCCGCTTCGCGCGCGCGAGCGAAACCAGTTTTCTGTAGGGTCGGCTGTCTGGCGCGATGATCGATGTTGCGTCTGTCTCGAAGAGAGTCTTCATCACGTTGGCGTTCTTGTAGATAGGCATCTCAGTGTTCTTTTCGCTGATTTGCCCGCGCTGGATCTCAATGAGTTCCTCTACCCGCTGGCGGGTTCGTCGCATTGCGCCGGAATCCGGCGCCTCATGCATCCACTCGGCCAGCATCGAAGTACAGATGATGCCGTGCGCCCGGCACGCTTCGGTGATCATGCGGCCACGATCCTCATCGGGAACGCTTCCCCCGTAGCGTCGAGCGTAGAGGCGCAATAGCGAGTTCTTGCGCCCAATTTCGGCTGCGTTTCGGTGACCGCTGAAGGGGAGCTGGCCAGTCTGACCTCGAAAGAAGGCGCGCCCCGCGACGTAATTGAGGATCGGGTGGTACAGGGTCTGAATGGGTCCCTCATCGGCGATCGCGTGAATCACGCCAAGGGGAAGGACCTCATGAGCGAGAAGTTCGGGGAAACTATGAATACCCGCTCGCTCGAGAGAGGCTTTGAAATCGGGTCTGCGTGCCCGTTCTTCCAGGCGATAGTGATCAAGGGCGTTGCCCTTGTCATTGAAACCGATCAGTAACAAGTCTGGTGATTTGCTGCGCCAGACCGCGACATGATCAAAAACAGCTGCATAGGTGCGAAAGACAATCTCAATGGCCTCTGTGTTGGTCTCGTATTCTTGAAGCCACTGGCAATAGACCCCACCTGGGCTCAACCTGCCTTTGGCCACTTCAAGAAAATCTCGGCTGAATAGCATCTCAACACCTGTCACCCAGGGATTGCTCGGCTCCGAAATGATGACGTCATAGCTTCCTTCGGACCGCATCAATGCGCGATACGCATCACTTTGGATCACATGAATCTTGGGATTGTTCGATGCGTTCATGGAGGCGAAGTCAAAATACGGCGCGGCCTGAATCACTCCAGGAGAAATCTCAGCGACATCTATGTGCTCCATCGTTTTCAGGGAAGCAAGCTCACCGGCCGTTACGCCGGTTCCCCAGCCGATGATAAAGCCGCGTTCCGCTTTTTCTGCAAACAACGCAGGGAGCGACGCGAGAAGGCTCATGGTCGGGTAATCCTTGAAGGAGTTTCCGTCAGATTTTCCGTTCACGTAAATCGAGAGAGACGATCCGCCACTTTCGAGTTTTACTTCTCTCGCTTCGACCGAACCAATGGGATCGTCGGTGCGAAATACGGAGTTGATCTGATCGATATATGGATTGAGTTCGATGAACTTTGCAACCCCCATACCTGATCCAGGTAGGGCCTCACGGGCTCGGAACAGACCCAAGTAGAGAATGCGATCATCCCATTTTGGCGTAGCGACAAGTCCGATGAGCAGGCAGCCGATCAGCAATGCGCCGGAGAGTGGGCGCCAGCCATAGACATGGACCGTGAGCAAGACCGCCGCAATACCGAGTGCCGCGACCGACATGCGGTAGATCTGATGCATGTCGAACCAGAAGAAGAGCACGTACCCCCCGAGCAGCGCTCCCACGAGCGAGCCAATGGTATTCCAGCTGTACAGGTTGCCAGCAGCATCTCCCAGATGCTCGGCCTCGCGCCGCACCATGTGAAACAGCAATGGAAGAACCGCCCCCGAAAGGAGGACGGGAACGCCGATCATCAGCAATACAGAAAGAAAGCCGGCTGCGTAGTACGGAATAAATGCCAGTTCGGAGTCTCGAAAGATCGAACGAAGCACATGGACCCAGTAGGGCGCGTAAGCTGCCTGGAAATACAGCAGCGCAAACAGACCGCAAAGTACCCATTGGTTGCTCACGACGAGCCACTTGGGAATTTGATTGAGTGAAGAGACCGCGAAGCTCCCAAGGGCAATGCAAAGAACGAAAACGGCAACCACCATGGAAAATGTGAATTGCGACGATCCAAATGAAAGACCCGCAATCCGAATGGCTGTCGTTTGAATCGCCATCATGGAGAAGCCGGTCAACATGGAGACCGCAAGGTAGGTGCGGAGACCCTCGTTGGGACTGGCGCCAGTCGTTCGATCTGCCGGATCCGTTTCCGGCGCGGGGACCGCTAGTGAAACAACTTGGCCTCCTGTGCGCCCGATCAGCATGAACACAGCACCGGCACTCAGGTTGATTACCCCCATGGACAACATGACATTGATGAGCCCGAGGGTCGGAATCAGGTAGAAGCCCGCGGCAAGGGCGCCGACGAAAGCGCCCGCGGTATTGAACGCATAGACAAAGGCATGAAAGCGAGTGGCATCCTCGAGACTCTTGGCGAGCGCCTGGGTGAGGATCGGTATGGTGCCTCCCATCAGCACCGAAGCCGGACCAATGAGCACGATGGTGAGCAGAACATCGATCGCGAATCCGAATCCGCTCGCACCGTGCGGGATCGCGAAGGAGAGAGCTTGAATCAGTTCAAAAAGCCACGGAAAGGCGATGATATAGATCCCAATGCTGGTTTCCAAAATCCCGTAGACAAACAACAGCCGTGGAGCTTGCTTTGCTTTTCTTGCGGCGACGATGAGGTGGCGGGTCAACAACCCGAACAGCCAATAGCCAATTGACAAGCCGCCGAGAAAAATCGCCAAGACTGCGGCAGTCGCCTCGCTTTGCGAACCCAGGAGGGTCGCCAGATACTTCTGCCAGGCGACTTCGTAGACCAAACCACTAAAACCCGTCATCGCGGTGAGGACTAGCGCTACAAGTCTGGTCATCGAATATCCTTCATTGCGATGGGACCAAAGGGTCTGGACAAGAACTTAAATATGGCACATGTATGGGAAAATTAGCTGCGCTTTGGATTTTGCGCAGGATGCGGGTGACCTGTCAAATATTATGCCGGATTGGAACGACGAGGCGAACCTGGCGTAGCGGGCAGTCCCGAGAAATTAATCCTTCTTCTTCCATTTCCCGTCGGCGGTTTGTAACAGTTGTCCCGGGGTGGCGCGCTTGAAGAGGATTGCCGCCGCCTGCTTACCGACACTGTCCAATGTTGATCCACGCTTCTTCGCGACCTGCTTGTACCGCTCCATGCGCAAATTATTCGTGTCCACGACCAGCTTCTTGACCTTGGCCGGCGCGTTCTGATCAACCACAGCAAGAAATCCGTCGAGCTTTTCGCCCACCTGCTCCGCCGCCTTTGCGTCGAGAAGCATCTGCTGGGCCGAGGCCGAAAGCGGCCCGCCGATCACAATACCCATGACCAACGCGATCAAGAGTCCAATCCGCAGATTCAGGTTTTGACTTGTCGACATCATCTAGAAAATATCCTTTTCCTCTTCGATCATGGCTTCGAGATCGCGATTTACTTCCATTGTGATCTCGTGTTCGATTTTGATGTTCATGTTGATGACGATCGGCTCCTTGGGTGCCTTGATCGCGATCGTGGGGGTGCAGCCCACCGCGCTCAGCTGCAAACACGAGACTGCGATTAGTCCGCTGAGTTGAATCGATACTCGCATCATTGCTCCCCACCCCCTTGTTTCCCCGCGAATCCTACACATCCGGTTCGGACACGTCCAGCGTTCACCTCGCCTCCGCGGTTTCATGACCCCCGCGGCGCAAAGATTTTTCCAGCGCTTGGGTTGCCTGGGTCGCGAAGCGAAAGGCTGCCGTCCCGCTTCGAATCAGATCTCCAAACTGCGACTCGACTTTCGTGTTCAACTCAATGGGAAAGCCATCGTGATAGTCGGGATTGGCCCCCTTGAGCTGAATTGCAACTTGGACGTCGCCCAGCACATTTCCATTCAACGATATGACGATCGATTCAAAATTAAAGTTCTCGAGAATCTCGGCCAACTGGTTCAGATGCTCGTTACTGGCTGTGACCGCGGACGCTGCCCCGGTTGGCCGATAGCGCAGCCAGCCGCCTTTCGGATCGCTGGTGAGCGTTGCACCCCGCAGTTCGATCACGCCGTCGTCGATATAGATCGGAAACACACCGTCGAGGGTCCCTTCTCCACTCAATCCGTCGAGATTGATGAGCTCGATGAGGGCTCGGAGATCGACGTCAACGGCTTCCACGGTAAACGCTTGCTGGGTGGATTGGGGATCGTAGACACCATGGGTACGGGCAATGCCCTCGGCGAAATCCCATTGAAGCCGGGGAATCTCGACAGTTCCATCGCGACGCAGTCGAAAGTCGATGATCGCGTTCAAGAGATCGACTCCCGCAGAGAACCGCTCGACCGTAACTCGCTGAACCTCGGGCATGTAGAATGGCGTGGGGCCAACGAGTGAGATGCTCGCATTCACCCCCGAAAGTTCCCCCAGATCGGTCGTCATTCCGAGATCGCGCAAGTGAATGGTGAACTCCAAATCCAACGCGTCGGCTTTCCAATGGGATACGCCCTCCAACTCTAATTGTCCGGTGAGATTGGAAACCACACCGTTGAGAGCGGGAAACAGATCGGGCAACCGGGCGCCGATTTCATCGAGCGTCGAAGGTTCGAGGGCAAACGCGAGCGACCCGTCTCCCGTCGCCATCGCATGCCATCCATCGAGCCGCATCCGCATCAGTCCATCGACGTCGCCCAGATGGAGATCGATGCGCAAGCGACCGTCGGACTCCGGGACAACCCGCCCGTGGGCTTTGAGCGGGCCAAAGCGCCGCGGGGTGGCCCGATCGACAATGCGACCCAGAGCGAAGACGCTGGTGGGTAGTCGCTCCTCTGCGTCGATGTCCAGGAAAAAACCCAGCTCTTCGAACGAGATGAACTCGGTGGGAAAGTTGAGTCGCCCGCCCCCAGCGTATACTTGCAACTGTGGCGGCGCATCGGTGTCACTCGCATCGAGCCGAACCGCGACGACTGGAGTTTCGAATTCGAAGGCCATGGCGTCTCGACTCTCGCCGATGCGACCGTTCAGGCCAAAAGGCGCGAGGGTCATTTCGAGCAACGAGTCTCTCGTGAACTTCCCCTCGACCTGCGTCCGTAGAACAACCTCCGGCCGCTCGACGCGAAGCTCGAAAGCGAGATCGAATTCAATGGCTGCGTCCTTCTCCAGACGGCTGTGCAGATCCCCTGACAGGCGAATCTTGCCGTTGTTCTCGCTCTGCAGCGTCAGCTGAGCTGAGCCGACGTTCAACGAATCGAAGGGATGAAATTCGGCGAGGCTCCCGTCCGAGTCCTGCGAGAATGTCGACCCGAACGCGTCGTCGCGAAGATCCGCCCGCAAGTGCAATACATCCACGTCCACCCGGGAAAGCCTCTGCCGAAGCAATGAGTCCGGCGAATAGCTCAGCTCGATTCCGGAGATCTCGAGGGATGGGGCTGGCGACCGGGCATCGACGCGTAAATTGGCCAGGGTCGCGTGGCCAAAATTCAACGAGGTCACGTCGACGCTGAACTCCGAAAGGCCCAGCGCCCGGGCGCGCTCGACCAGCAGCGCATGAGTGATCTCGCGGCGGGCACTCCACAGCGCGGCGACCGCCAGCAGGACCACCGCCGCAGCGAATCCGAGGCGTCGCAACGTCATGGGGGACACGGTATCTGGGGTTCGCCCTACGTCAATCTCCAGCCTCCCCGAAACCCGGGCCTATTGCCCGAATCAAGCCTTCATTCCGGGGCTCAACCTCGACCTCCGGTCTTCCGATCCGTACGAGAACCGGCTGTATCCCCAGTCGGACGAGGCCTGAATGACGCTGGTCCATTGCGAAAACTACGAGGCCTTCTTCGCCCAGCTCAATGCGGAGATCCAGGAACGTCTCGATTTCGAGCCAGCCCGCCGGATGACCGTATTTAGTCGCCTCTTCTTCGAGTCCTTTCCTCTCGAGGAACTCGAAGCGGCGAACCTGCGCGACATCTATGCGAGCACGTACTTCTTCTGGAATCAGTTCCAGAAACTCGATCGATCCAAGCCTCGAGTCCAGGTGTTCAACCCCACCCTCGAAGAACATGGCTGGACTTCGGACTACACCATCGTCGCGGTCTTTGCCTGCGACATGCCCTTTCTGATGGACTCACTTCGGCTGGCCCTCGACCGACGCAACATTCCAATCAACATGCTGCACAGCAGCGTGTTCGAGGTCGAGCGCAATACGCAGTTCGAGCTCGTCGATTTCTGGGGTCCGGACCCCAGTACTGATATCAATCGGGAACGAATCGCGCCCCGCGAAGCGTTGATCTATCTGGAGATCCATCGACATTCTTCGATTTCAGATTTCGAAGCCATCGCTCAGGATCTCGACTCGGTCATCGCCGACGTATCACTTGCGGTAGAAGACTTCGACACCATGCGCTCGAGGGCCCGCAAGCTTCTCGAAGATCTGGAAAAATCACCTCCCGATTGCATCCCACCGGCGGATATCGAAGAGTCCCGAGCGTTCATCGCCTGGATGCTCGACGATCACTTCACGTTCCTCGGGGTCACCGAAGTCGTGAGTACGATGGAAAGCGGTGGGCGCGCGATTCGCGAGGACACTGAGCGTCGCCTGGGGTTGCTCAAAAAACATCAACGTCGCAAGTCGATCGAGTTCCTGCATGAGATGAATCCACGAGCGGCGAGCTTGTGGCTGGAACCTCGCTTGTTGGGCTTCGCAAAGTCTTCGGTGCGGTCGACCGTGCATCGCAGCGTCTATTCAGACTATGTCACCGTCAAACAGTTCGATGAGGACGGCCAGGTTGCGCGGGAGACTCGCTTCCTCGGGCTCTTTACCTCGAGGGCCTATACCCAGAGCCCGTTTCGAATTCCCGTCGTCCGGCGCAAGCTCGAAGCGGTGATGGCCCAGGAGCACGTGCAGCCGAATCGCCATCAAGGTCGCTATCTCGAACACGTTCTCGAGAGCTACCCCCGGGATGAACTGTTCCAGATCGGTGTTTCTACCCTGGCAAAGATCGCAACCGGAATCACTCGACTTCACGAGCGCAAACAGGTGCGGTTGTTCGTGCGTAGAGACGACTACGGTCGCTATTATTCCTGCATCGTCTACGTACCGCGCGACCTTTATCACACCGAACTTCGCCTCAAGATGAGCGACATCCTTTGTGAGGCGCTGGGGTCCGACGAGGTCGAATTCACGACCTACTTCTCAGACTCGGTGCTGGCCCGCACTCACTTCGTCCTACGCGTCGATCCCATGGTGGAGGTCGACTTCGACAGGAAGTCGGTCGAGCGACGCATCGTCGAGGCCGCGAAGACCTGGGAGCAGCGATTCGAAGAAGCCTTGACGACTTCTCTCGGAGCCGAAAAGGGCGCAAGCCTTGCACGCGAATTCGCCTCCGGCTTCCCTGCCGGCTACATCGAAGATTTCGACGCTCGCGTCGCAGTGCGCGACGTCCAGACCATCATCGGCCTCGAACAGGGACCAGATATTGGCATGAGCTTCTCTCGGGAAATCGAAGACCCGGAGAACCGTCTGCGTTTCAAGTTGTTTCAGCTGGACAACATCGTCACCCTGTCCGACGTCATCCCAATCCTGGAGAACCTCGGCGTCCGAGTGATCGGGGAGCACCCCTACCCCATTACCCGACGAAACGGTCGCAAGATTTGGATACACGACTTCGAGCTCGAGTATGTCTTCGCCGACAGCGTCGACCTCCACTACGTAAAGGACAGCTTTCCCGAGGCGTTCCGGAACATCTGGCTGGGACGGGCGGACAGCGACGGATTCAACCGGCTGATCCTGGGAACTCATCTGGGCTGGCGGGAAGCCACCATCCTGCGCACCTATGCGCGCTACATGAAGCAGACGGGCTTCCCCTTCAGCATTCAGTACATCGCCCAAACCCTCTCGCGTCACCTCAACGTGGCGGAGGATCTCGTCGCGCTGTTTCACGCCCACTTCGATCCCAGGCAGTACGGCCAAAAGGGGGGCGACAGCGAGCGCGAGCGTATGGAAGCGCGAATAAACGACGATCTAGAGACCGTCGAGAGTCTGGACGAAGACCGCATCATCCGTCGCTACGTAACCTTGATCAAAAACACGCTGCGCACCAACTTCTATCAACGTGATTCGGCCGGAAACCCGAAGGCCTGGCTCTCATTCAAACTCGCGCCGCGATCGATTCCCGACCTGCCCAAGCCGCTTCCGCGATTCGAGATCTTCGTCCACTCTGCCCGCACCGAGGGCGTTCATCTGCGCTGGGGCCGTGTTGCTCGGGGTGGGATCCGCTGGTCCGATCGCCAGGAAGACTATCGCACCGAAATTCTGGGACTGGTCAAGGCACAGCAAGTCAAGAATGCCGTTATCGTACCGGTCGGCGCCAAGGGCGGGTTCATCACCAGGCGGGCTACCAACGGCCAGAGCCGAGACGCGATCCAGCAAGAAGGGGTCGCCTGCTATCGCCAGTTCATTCAGGGTCTGCTCGATGTTACGGACAACTACGTCAACGGCGAAATTGTCTCGCCCCCGGGCGTCGCTCACCGGGATCAACCCGACCCCTATCTCGTCGTAGCGGCCGACAAGGGAACCGCGAAGTTCTCGGACATCGCCAACGAAATCGCAGAACAATACAATTTTTGGTTGGGAGATGGCTTCGCCGCGGGTGGCAGCATCGGTTACGACCACAAGAAAATGGGCATCACCGCACGCGGCGCCTGGGTCTCGGTGCAGCAGCACTTCCAAGAGATGAGCATCGATGTCCAGAAAGATTCCATCAGCGTAGTCGGCATCGGCGACATGTCGGGAGACGTCTTTGGCAACGGGATGCTGCTTTCGGACAAACTCAAGCTCGTCGCTGCGTTCAACCACGCACACATCTTCATCGATCCGAACCCGAAGCCACTCGAGAGCTTCGAGGAACGCAAGCGTCTGTTCGCGCTCGATCGATCGGCCTGGTCAGACTACGATGCAACGATCATCTCCGAGGGCGGTGGCGTCTACTCCCGAAGCGCAAAGTCCATCGCGATATCCCCCGAAGTGCGCGCGCGTTTCAATATCGAAGAAACCGTACTCGACCCCAATGGGCTCATCTCGGCGCTCCTCAAGGCGCCGGTGGACCTCATATTCAACGGCGGCATTGGCACGTACATCAAAGCGGAACGCGAGACCCACGCAGAAGTCAGGGACAAAGCCAATGACGCACTGCGAATCGACGCC
This sequence comes from Myxococcales bacterium, assembly GCA_022563535.1. Taxonomy (NCBI): domain Bacteria; kingdom Pseudomonadati; phylum Myxococcota; class Myxococcia; order Myxococcales; species Myxococcales bacterium. Next base: position 36,011 of record JADFNE010000008.1, on the reverse strand, counting down.
AGCCAACTTCAGTGCCGAGTGCTGTGTGAGGGAGGCAATCTCGGCATCACCCAACTGGGCCGCATCGAATACTGTTTGGCTGGGGGTCGCGCGAACACGGACTTCATCGACAATGCGGCGGGTGTCAATTGCTCCGACCACGAGGTCAACGTCAAGATCTTGCTCGGCGAGGCCCTCGCCCGGGGTGAATTGACGGAGAAGCAGCGTCGGCAAATCCTCGAAGACACCGCCCAGTCCGTCTCGCAGATGGTGCTGCGGGATTCATTCCGCCAAGTGCAAGCGATCAGCGTGGCCGAGACCCAGTCCACCCGGCGCATGGGCGAACATCGCCGTTACATCTCAGCCCTGAGCGATGCTGGGTTGCTCGATCGCGAGATCGAATTCATCCCCGAAGACGACGAGCTCGTCGAGCGAAAAGCGGCTGGCAAATCTCTTACCCGTCCCGAGATCAGCCTGCTTGTCTCGTACACCAAGGCAATCTTGAAAGAGGAGTTCTGCTGTGACGAGATCTCGAATGACGAGATCATCGTGACCGCGGTCGAATCGGCCTTCCCGCAGGAGCTCAACGAACGCTTCTCGGAGGAGATCTACACCCATCGGCTCAAGCGAGAGATCATCGCGACGCAGATCGCCAACGAGATCGTCAACCGGATGGGCTTTACCTTTGTCTACCGCATGCGTGAATCGACCGGCGCCAGCTCTGCGGAAATCGCCAAGGCCTACGTCGCGACCCGAGAGATTTTTGACCTCGAGGCGCGCTTCGAAGAAGTCGAGCGGTTGGGCGCCACCACCTCGACCTATGTTCAAGTCTGGCTGATGGGCGAAATCATGGGCCTCGCGCGCAGGTGCTGCCGTTGGCTGTTGCGCAACCGACGCGGTGCCCTGCGCCCCTCGGTCGAAATCGAACACTTCTCCGAGGGGATTCGAAGAATCACCGAAACCCTTCCCGAACGACTCACTGGACAACCTTTGGCCGAGTGGACAGAGCGCAAGAAGAAAGTCCGAGCTGCGGGCGTCCCAGATTCGCTCGCATCTTTTCTCGCCCACGCACCCAACCTCCACTCTTGCTTCGCATTGATCGAGGCCGCGGGAAGCACCGGGGCCGATCCCGAGGTAGCCGCCGGCGTCTATTTCCAGTTGGGCGAGCGCCTCGACCTGCAATGGTTCCGCGTCCAGATCGCCCAGCTACGGGTCGACGACCACTGGCAGGCACTTTCCCGAGAAAACTGTCTCGACGACCTCGACTGGCAGGAGCGCGCGCTCACCGTGAGCATCCTGCGTTTCATGGAGGTGGGCGAAGACCCGACGGAGGTTATCGGCCGCTGGCTGGAGCGGCATTCACCTTCGGCGCAACGCTGGAACGCAATGCTCACCGACCTCCACAGCGGGGACTCCCTCGATCTCCCCATGTGCTCAGTCGCCCTTCGCGAACTGCTCGACTGGGCCCAGACTGCATCCCACCAAGGCTGAACAAGCGCCCCCATTCCAGGTTGGGCTCCCGGCTTATTCCTCAGCTGAAGGTCGAGTGTTTTACCTATCCGACCTGAAAACATCGACTCCGTCGCGCGGAACACCCGAGACGTCATCTGCAGTTTCTCATCTGCGCACCAGTTCATACCTCCAAAACAACCGATAGAAGTTCAAGCCACATTGCAATCCACCGATGAGAAAGGAAATCAGGCACACCAGATCTTCTGATTGGAGCACCGCTATGCGCACCCATCCGCTTCGATCCAATCACGCATTGAGCTTCAGCTCGCTCGTCGCGTTCATCGTCCTGATCGCTTCCCCTGCACTCGCCCAGGAGGCAGACGTGGGTCCGCCACTGATCGATCACCTTTGGTTGCTTGTCTGCGCAGCCCTGGTTTTCTTCATGCAAGCTGGCTTTCTCTGCTTCGAGGTCGGCGCCGTTCAATCCAAGAGTGTGACGGCGGTGGCGATGAAGAACCTGGTGGACTGGATCATGGCTTCTGCCGGGTTCTTCCTGGTAGGTTTTGGGCTGATGTTCGGCACCGACATCGGTGGTTTCATCGGCAGCTCGCTCTGGGCATTGGAGGGAGTCGAAGGCAACGGACTCGGCTACACGTTCTTCTTCTTCCAACTCGTGTTCGCCGGTACGGCGCTGACGATCGTCTCCGGTGCCATGTCCGAGCGAACGGGTTTCGTAACCTACCTGCTCGTTTCTCTCATCATGGGCCTGGTCATCTACCCGGTCTTCGGACACTGGGTCTGGGGCAGCGGATTTATCGCTGACAACACACCATGGCTCGCCGGACTCGGGTTCATCGACTTTGCCGGGTCGAGTGTCGTTCATATGGTTGGCGCAGGGGTTGCGGCCGTGGGCGTCATGATGCTTGGGCCACGCCTCGGGCGTTACGATGCCGACGGCAACTTGGTCGAGTTGAAAGCTCACAGCTTCCCGTTCGCCGGACTCGGCGTGATCATTCTCTGGTTCGGCTGGATCGGGTTCAACGGAGGCAGCGAGCTTGCCTTCAACGACGCGGTACCCCGAATCATCGTCGTCACCAACATCGCTGCGGCATTTGCCGGACTTGCCGGCTTCGCTCATTGCTGGTTCTTTCAGAACAAGGCAAACATCAACGAAAAATTTCTGGGCTCGATCCTAGGCGGCCTGGTGGCGATCACCGCTTGCTGTCACCTGGTTACGCCTCTCGTCGCGGCGGTCATCGGAATGCTCGCTGGCGTCGTGCACAACCTCAGCTTCGATCTGGTCATCAAACGCTGGCAGCTGGACGACCCGGTGGGTGCGATCCCGGTTCACGGGTTCTGCGGAGCGTTCGGCATCCTGTGCGTCGCGCTGTTTGGAAACGCCGACATGCTCGCACATCCACGGCTGGTTCAGCTCGGTGTCCAGGTCATCGGGATTGTTGTCTGCGTCGCGTGGAGCATGGGGGCTGCCTACATCATGTTTGCAACGCTCCGCAAGTTCGTGGGTCTGCGCGTGTCCTTCGAGGAAGAGTATGCGGGCATCCACATCGGTGGAGAGCCGCCCAAGGCTGCACAAGAGAAACTGTCCGCAGATGATCTCAGCGATCTCATGTAAAACGATTCGATCGAGCCGACTTTCAATTGCGCTGAAATGACTGAGGATTCGGGTATCAAAACATGGTGATCGATCAGGTCCTGATCAAGGTAGGGGATGGTCACAACATGTGCAGTCTCGACGATTGGTTGAGTCGCGGAGTGGTCGAACGCATCGACATCATCAATAGCAATGGCGTTCAGTTTCTCTCGGGAGGCAAACCGGTTGCTGTGCTCGAGGCGCTGCGAGCCATCAAGGCGATGAATGCCTAGGAGCGGATGATGAGCACACTCGAAGAACTTCTCGAAGATCTCGATTCTTTCCCCACGATTCCCGCGATCGCGCAGCAGGTCATCAATCAGCTCGGCGACAGCAATGCCGGACTCGCCGAGATCGCCGGACTGATCTCCCAGGACGCCTTGCTGACCGCACGTATCTACCGGCTCGTCAGATCCCCCATTTACTCCGGACAGATGCCCATGGAATCGCTGCATGATGCGATCATGCGGGTGGGGGTGAAAGGGATTCGAAACCTCGCCTTTTCGGTAGCCATTCTCGACATGCTACCTGAGCTGCCAGAACCATTGAGTGTCCAAGGCTTCTGGACCATCGGACTGGGTACCGCGCTCTCCGCTCAACACCTCGCCGGGGATGTCGGATATTCGAAGCCAGAGACGGCCTACATTGCCGGTCTGGTGCATTCGCTCGGAGAGGCGTACCTCGCGATCAATCACACCCGGCGGTACGCACGCGCCATCGAGAACGCACGCAAGGCAGAGATCTCCTACGAGGTCGGACTGATGGATGAGTTCGGGTTGCCGCATTCTGAAGTCGCCGCCGAAGTGCTTCGTCGCTGGAACATGGCGGAGGATGTGGTGGACGCGGTAGCGCATCATCTGGAGTGCCAGCACGCCGAAGACCCACTACTCGCTGGCATCGTCTTCGCCGCCGATCGCATTTGTCGTGACCTGCGGCTGGCAGCGCCAGATGCCGGCCATAGCGAGCGTGCCTGGGTAGAAGAGATCCCGCCGGAGTTGATGTCAAAGATCAATTCGATCGGTTATCCCGACATCACTTTCTATCTGATGGAGCAGCAGGAGTTCCTGTCCTACGTATCGGACACCGTTCGATCCATCTTTTCCGAACAGTAATTCACTCTGCTCTCCCGCACAGATGTCATGGCGACTTGCACCGAGACCACGCTCCAAAAGGTGTCCAACGGCTAGACCCGGGGACCGTCTGGGTTAACCTGCCCCGCATGCCCCCGGTATGCCTGCTGCTGTTGATCGCCCTGATCGGTGTTCCCGTATTGATCGGCCTCTCCGAGCCCGGAGATGAAGTGCCTGGACGGGGCACGGTAGCCCTCACCGCCGGCCCTACCGTGCTCTGGCTCGTGTCAGCACTGGCAGTCTGCCTGGCCTTCATCGAGAACCTGCTGAAGTAGGCACTGCATCGGCTAACGAAGCAGTCGCTCCAACAGCTCGCGCCCGGTATCCGTGCTCTCCGTGGCATCGCCCTTCTTCTTAGCTTTCTTCATCAGCTTCTTGAAGGACTTCTTGGCCAATTTGTCGGCGGCCCCAGCCCCGAGTTGCTTTGCGATCGCGTCGCTGTCGGGTTTGGCGGACACATCCGGCAGCATGCCACTGATTCGGACCGGAATCTCGATCCGTCCGTCGTCGCCGCGCAAATGTTTCAGGAGGCGGACCTTGTCGATCAAGTCGGAAGTCAGAGCTGCAGACAATACGATTCGCGTTGAGAGGTCGAGATCCCCCGCAAGAGAGAGGCTGCCCCAGCCCCGCAGTCCATAGTCCTTTGCTTCGAGCTGGATACCGAGGATCTGCACCCTGCCCTCTCGCACCTCGAGCTTGGCGTCCATTCGATCGAACTCCGTGTCACCCGAGCTGAACAGCTCGGGGTACTTCTTGTAAATCTTCTCGGGTAGTTTTCCAGACAGCCCGGGAACCCCCGTCAAGCCGGCAACCGCTTCTTCGAACAAGTTGATGTCGTGGAGGATCCCGGAGTCGATCTGGCCCGTGCCCAGCCCCTCGAGCCCCGGCTCGAGTTCCGACCAGGTCTCGCCGATTCCCGTGACGGTAAGACGCATGCTCAAGCTTCCGTCGAGCAGTGGGGTGTTCGGCTCTGCGAGGCTGCGCGTCAGCTCGCCGAGTTCGATGTTGGACACCACGGTTTCGAGATCGAGCCGACCGTCGCGACCCCAGCCGCCTTCAATCTCAACGGTCCCGCCGAAGGCATCGAGTACGAGTTTCAAGTTCGGATCTTCCAGACTTCCCGACACACTTCCCGAGAACTTCAGCGTACTGCCAGCAAGGGCAAGTTTCGGATCCATGGCCTGTGACGATCCAGCCAGGGCCAGGAGTGCGCCTGCATCGACTGGGTCGAGGGAAAAACGGATGTCGATGGGAGTTTCATCGCTGTCGCTTTCAGCGAGCGGACCGAACTGGCCATGGATTCGCAGGTTGGTGTCGCCCGCACCCAACATTTCCCCGGTAAGCTGAAATTGGATCGGACGCCCAGGTGCGACATCCGTGGTCCAAAAATCGAGCTGATCGATCACCACTTCGCGATCCGCATCGCCGGTCTTGTCGATATAGCGAAGACGTCCCGAACGGATTTCGGCCATCGCGATCGTGATGGCGTCAACATCTGTGCTGGCGGAAGAAGCGGGGGCGGATTCCGTCTGTGCGGGTTGATCCGCGGAAGCACCTGCGGGCGTGGCACCCAGGCTGTCGGTGCTCAGTCCCATTTCGGTCTGGATCACCGTCAGCGAGACATCGCCCAGAGAAATCTTGCTGACCTCGACTCTTCCGAACAACGCCGGCCACAGGGCGACTCGCACAAAGGTGCGACCAATCGTGAGAAAATCATCTTCGCCGAAGCGTTCGTCCTCGCCCACTCGAAAGCCGAGGATCTCGACTGCGAGTCCACGACGAAACGAAAGACCAACCGAGTCGAACTGTACCGGCCGATTGAGGGATTCTTCGACTTGCTCGGCGATCCAATCCTTGTTGTCAAACAAGTACGAATTCAGATTGGCCGCGGCGATTGCCGCGAGCACAGCCACCACGACGATCAGCGAGGCCGTCAAAGCGAACAATTTCCGCATTCGATCACTCCCCCATCATCCATCCGAAGACTTGCGAGGTCCGAAAAGGTACACGAGCGAACGGTCTCAATCGATTATTGTGGCTGTGGAGTTGTCTCCAGACGGAGCCTTACTCCAGCGAAGGCACGCGGTAGAGCCCAACCCAGGAGTCACGCAGGTGATAGATATTCCCCTGCAGCAGGCGAGATCGGAAGAGTTCCTCTAATCCCACACAGACTTCATAGATGTAGTTGTGACTCCCGGCCAGTGCGAGATCGAATTCGTGCCAGAGGATGTAGTCACCCGCTTCGGCGGCCGAAAGGGCCTCGAGAGTTTCGTCGTAGATCGACTCGGCGTTGTGGTCTCCCTCGCCATCGCCCTCGACAAAGCTCTTGCCAATCTCGAATGCGGCGGCGCCCCCCAGATTGGCCGTCATTCCGTACACCACTTCGGCGTCGTGTAAAACGCGAAAGTCCATTTCGAGCGGGTGGGTGGAATAGTCGCAAAGAGGGTCCCGGAAAGTGTCCCCGAGCGGGGCAGCGACGAGATCTCGGAGGCGTTCGCCCGCGAGTCGCGGCTCGTTGTCCCAGCCAAACCACTTGCGCATCTCCTGGGCGTTTTCGAACTCGATCAGCATGCCTTCGAGCATTGGAAACTCGACGCCAAGCGCTTTTCTGATCGCGATCTTTGATGCGTTCAGCATGTTTGGATCACTCTTGATTTGCTGGAGTGCACTGGCAGCGGATCGCGCACGATTGCCGACCCGACATCTCTTTCTATCTTCGGGCCGAGCCGCCGATATCTTTAGACCGCAGGTCGCAAGCAACCAGGGGCACTAGATCCGCGAATTCTCTGGGCGAATCCCAGGCGCGACGTGATTGGGCGAAACGGCTTGGGTTCCCTGCTCGCTTAGGGTGCAGCGTCCTCTTGAACCAGATCACCTGCGGGCCCAACCGACCAGCGCGCGGCAGGCTTGGGAGCGCCGAAGCGTAACAGCGGAATGGTGGGGGATTGGAAGAGCGAGACGACGAGCCGCCCCGCGCGGTTTCCATCTGCGCCATCGCCGACGACGTCCACCCGGACGAAGCCCAACCGTTCCGCCTGATAGTGTCGCTGGGGATGTGCGGCGAGAATCTTTCGATAACGCGCACCGCTTCCCACCACGACGTGCAGGTCGGGACCCAGTTCCCCACCTCCTGCGAGAATCTGCAGACTGTGGTGATGACCGGAAAGGTAGAGATGCACGCGAACCCCGGATTCTTCGATCGCGCTCTGAACCCACTGCTGAAACTCGAACCTCGGATCGCCAGGCTTTGGCGCGCCTCCCTCTTCATCGATGATAATTGGCCTGTGGGCGGCGAGCACTCGCCAGGGGCCCTTCGCCGCCTTCAAAGCGTTCGCCAGGGCCGTGCGGTTCGCCGCGTTCCGAACATGGGCCTCCGAATTGAACATGATGAGACTCAGGCCTCCATCGAGCTCCCGGTTGACCGCGAGATCAGTTGAAAGAGACCAATTGGAAATGAACTCGGGAATTGTGTCACGTTGCAGAGCTGGACTTCCGCTGCTTACCAGATCGTGATTTCCGAGCATTGCGTAGATGGGAAGCACGCGAGTTCGTTGGGACGAACTCGAACAATGAGTCGCGATCTCGGCCGATCGCGGCCCCTCGAGTTCGACAAAGCGACAGTACGGGTAGGCGAGGTTCTGGTCGATGCGATCCACCAGTTCCGCTTCGATCAGACCCCACATGTAAAAATTGTCGCCGAGCAAGAGCATTGCATCGACGGGATGGGCCCGATCTTCAAGGGCAAGATCGTTGCCCACCGCCACCTGACCTTCGAGCAACGACGCAAACGGACGATGCACCTTGCCCGTGTCGCCCACGGCCAAAAAAGATGCCACCGCATTGTGCTCTCGATGGGAGGGCCAGCCCTGCGCGATCACGCCGATCGCGAGGTAGATCGAAAGCGCTAAAAGCAGCGCGGCGACGGTGCGAAGAAACCCGGAGAGAACGGGTCGTGATCTAGCCAGCTCACATCCTTTCACTTAAGCGTTGAACAAGTGCCACAATATCATTACGTTACGCAATGTATCGCGCATGGAGGGGGGGCTCTAGCAGATGCAGAAAGACGCTTCGACCCAGTCCGATTCGACTGGGGGTTCTCAAACCTCGATTGGACGTGATCAGTGGACTAGCCGCGTCGGCGTGATCCTGGCTGTCGCAGGATCGGCGATCGGTCTCGGGAACTTTTTGCGCTTCCCGGGCCAGGCGGCCGCCAACGGCGGCGGCGCCTTCATGATCCCCTATTTCATCGCCTTCCTGCTGCTGGGCATTCCGATCTGCTGGGCCGAATGGACCATGGGTCGGATGGGTGGACGCGCAGGCTTTCATTCGAGTCCCGCGATCTACGGCAAGATCGCCGGCTCGCGCAGTTGGCGCTACATGGGCGCGCTCGGGGTCTTGATTCCCATCATCATCTACATGTACTACGTCGTCATCGAATCCTGGTGCCTCGGCTATGCGATCGCCTACCTGACGGGTGCGATCGATCTGGGCAGCGACCCGGGAGCCTACGCAGAGCAAAGTGCCGCCTTCTTCGGTGACTTCGTCGGCATTGGGGGCAACGGCCTGATTTACGACGGTGCAATCGACACTGGCTTCCTGCTCTGGGGGTTCGTCTTTGCCATCAACTTTGCGCTGATCTACCGCGGCGTCTCGAAGGGGATCGAATCTTTTTGCAAGATCGCGGTGCCGCTGATGGCGGTCTGCGCGGTGATCGTATTGATTCGCGTGCTGACCCTGGGGACGCCCAACCCCGAACTTCCCGACCAGAACGTGCTCAACGGCCTGGGCTTCATGTGGAACCCGAAGGCGTCGGGAAACGCCGCGTCGTGGCTCGGGGGCCTGGCGGATCCCGGGATCTGGCTTGCGGCCACGGGACAGATCTTTTTCAGCTTGTCCGTCGGTTTCGGCATCATCATCAACTACGCGAGCTATCTCGGCCGGGACAAAGACGTGGTGCTCTCCGGCCTGACCGCGTCATCCACCAACGAGTTCTTCGAGGTATGCCTGGGCGGATTGATCACGATTCCAGCCGCGTTCATCTTTCTCGGCGCAGCGGGGGCCAGCGGCTCCACCTTCGGCCTTGGCTTCAACGCGCTGCCGGTAGTCTTCGTCCACATGTCCGGCGGAGCATTCTTCGGTTTCCTCTGGTTCTTCATGCTGTTTCTCGCGGCAATCACCAGCAGCTTGTCCATGTTGCAGCCGGGCATCGCATTCCTCGAAGAGGGACTCAACATCGGCCGCAAGGCATCGGTGACCCTGCTGGGCGCACTGACCGGCGCCGGCTCCTTGTTCGTGATCTACTTCAGCGAAGGACTCGCCGCCCTCGACACCATGGACTTCTGGGCCGGCACCGCCTTGATCTTCGTACTTGCAACGCTTCAAGTGATTTTGTTTGGCTGGGTTCTCGGAGTCGACAAAGGAATCGAGGAAGCTCATCGCGGAGCCCAACTACAACTGCCCAAGATTTTCGGCTTCGTCATCAAGTACGTCTCTCCGGTCTACCTGCTCACAATCTTCGTATTCTGGTGCAGAGACAATCTCCCCGACTACATCGAAAACCTGAAAAAAGGCGGCGTCCCACTGATGGCCGTCGGCATAATCGTCGCTGTCTTCATCCTGTTCCTGGTGCTGGTGAGGATCGCCGGCAAGCGTTGGGATCAACAAGACTCGGCTGCGAGTTAGGGAGGAAAAGGCATGACTGTCGCTGGTTGGATTTTCATGTTGGGATCGATTGCTGCGGTCTGCGGGCTGCTTGCTTTTTGCTATGTGAAGCTCCTCAGCGGATCGGATGAGTAGTGGGGGGATCGGGGATGGGTTGTTGTTGTTGCGGGACTTTGGGGATAAGGCTCGGAGGTCTTGCTTTATTGAGCTTGTTGCCATTTGGGCGATGAGGGGAAGGGAGGTTGGGGGGTGATGGGTTAGTGCGGGGCGTGGCGGTGGCGCGGACAGTGGGTGAATGAAAGTTTACGAGTTGTGGTTGTGTTTATGTTGTTTATCTGACGCATTATTGGGTTGATAAGGGCGATGGTCCCTGCTATAGTCAAGGCATGGCAGTAATCAAGCAGCTCGAACTCGCTGACTATGTCTTGCAGAAGCGCATGACCTCTGGGCATGGCGGGCCGCGCAAAGGGGCAGGGGCCAAGCGGGTTGGGCGGGGCCAGGTGCCTCATCGACAGCGAACTAATTTCAATAAACTCACTCCCGCTCATGTGACGTTGCGTGTTGTAAAGGGACTCTCGAACCTTCGGCAACGATCGCTCGTGATGGAAGTGCGGGAGACATTCGCCCAGGGGTGTGAGCGCGGCGATTTCCGGTTGGTTGAGTATTCCATCCAGCACAATCATCTTCACATGATCGTCGAGGCCGAGTCTCAGGATGCCCTCTCCCGGGGCATGAAGTCGATTGCTGCTCGGTTTGCATTGGCGGTGAATCGTGTCTTCAAGCGCACCGGTCAGGTGATCGCAGGCCGTTATCACGTTCAGCTTCTCACGTCGCCCCAGCAGGTGCGCAACGCGCTTCGCTACGTGCTCCTCAACATTCGGAAGCACTTCAAACAGCGGAACGGCCATGCGCCGCCAGTGAAGATCGATGAAGCCTCTTCGGGCAGCCAGTTTGACGGATGGCGCAGATGCGGCCTAATCGACCTCTCCGCAATACCTGGCTAAGAACTCTCCCCCACCCAGCCCTCTCGCCAAAGCCCAACCCGTCCGCACTACCAAACCGGCCCTTTTCCCTAACCGCCCAACGGGCAACCAAGCCCGGTACAAGGATGCCCCCCAACCCCTCGAAACACCCGCCAGCTAATTCTCGCCGCTTAGCCCGTGCCCTCGAGAGAAGCCCGGAGATAGATGCGGGGCCGGTCTGGTTCTCGCCATGGCTGCGCGCTTTGGTGAGGGGGGTTGCAGAGACCGTTGCTCGAGTTCGTCGCCCAGGCCGTACTTGGCGATTCGGTAGCCCAAGGTTCGTCGCGTTACACCCAGTAGCCGTGCCGCTCGAGTGCGATTGAATTCCTGTTTTTCCATGGCTTGCAGAATGCTTCGCTTTTCGATCGCTTCGAGGGTGTTGGATGCGTCACCGGATGCAATTGAAGAATCGTTGTGCATCTGGGAATAGTCTTGAATCGCAACGGGAAGATCGTCAATGCACGCCTGGGGCCCCTCGCTCATCACCAGGGCGTACTCCACGGCGTTTGCGAGTTCTCGCGTATTCCCCGGCCAGGGATAACACTTCAACAACTCCAGGGCTTCGTCGTTGAAATCCAGTTTGCGCCCTTTGCCCAACAATTTGGTGAAGTGGTCTACCAGCGGTCCGAGGTCTTCGATGTGTTCGCGCAGGGGCGGCAACTCGATGGGCACGACATTGAGCCGATAATAGAGATCGCTCCGGAACATGCCGGCCTCCATTGCAGCTTTCAGATCGCGATTGGTCGCAGCAATGATGCGGACATCGACGGTCACCGGACGCAACGAGTCGCCGATGCGATGAAACTCTCCCTCTTGTAGGACTCGGAGCAATTTGGGTTGAAAACTCATCGAGAGTTCGCCGATCTCGTCCAGCATCAACGTCCCGCCGTGCGCCACCTGAAAGAGCCCGATGCGACTTCCTGCGGCTCCGGTAAATGCACCCTTCGCATAGCCGAAAAATTCGCTCTCGAGCAATCCTTCGGGGAGGGCGGCGCAGTTGATCTTGACGAAGGGCTTGTCACGTCGAGGCGACAGGCTGTGAATCAAATTCGCGATGACTTCCTTACCAGTCCCCGACTCCCCCTGCAGTAACACGGACGCTTCGGATGCAGCGACACGCCGAGCACGCTCGACAACCCTTCTCATTGATTTACCGCTCGCCACGACACTATCAATGGCTCGATCGGGACTGGGCGGCGTTGGCTCGGTAGCCGTAGCCACCGCAACAGGTTCGATCGCGTCCAACGTTCGCTCTTCGAGAACCCTGCGCACCAGCGGACGCAATTCATCAGCAACCGAAAATGGCTTGGTGAGGTAATCGACCGCGCCACGCTTGAGTGCTTCACGCGCCGTTGCCACGGTGGCATACGCAGTGATCATGACAATTTCACAGGTTGGACGGATGCGCTTGGCTCGACTCAGAAATTCGAGGCCGTCCATCCCCGGCATCCGCAGGTCCGTGATCACGAGATCGAAGTTCTGGCTCTTGAGCAGCTCAAGGCCGGTCTCCGGGTTTGTGGCGTACTGGCACTCCAACCCGCAGTTGCGAAACTCTCGCACCAACATTGTGCAAATGGCCAATTCGTCGTCGACGACCAGGATTGTGCCTTGCACCGCAACCTCCGTAGATTCCCAGGAATTCGAATCGTGATTCATGGCCAGCGTAGTGTCAATTCGAGTAATTCCCGGTCCCGCCTGACCTTTCGTGAGAGAGTATGTCCCCTTCTCCCGAGAGATACCCTCGGTATTCAACCGGATATTTTGGCGACCAATTCGCACGCGTGTCGGAGATTCGTCCCAGAGATCCGATGGAGACGAGTCGCTTCATGTGTGCCGCGCGGCGAAACAGTCCCACTACTGAAAGCAACCACATGGGGCGCAACACTCACTTTCGTGTGAAGACGTCGAGGTAGTAGCCCGGGATCTGCGGTGCGTGGCGGCGGAAAACGAACTCTCGAACGAATCGATAGTCCCGAGCGAAAGCGGGATGGGCAGCCAACTGTGAATCGAGTTCGCGGCCTCCGAACACGCGCCCCTTCTCTCCGTCGAGAAAGGGAAGCCGGTTCCAGAGCACCACAACCCCGGGCTCACGTCCGAAAACATAGTCCGGCATCGATTTTTTCTGACCGTACTCGCCGGGCATGCGGGCGATCTTCGCTTCATTCAACCCCCACAGGTCAATCGTCGTCAACTCGCTGAAGTAGGGGACCGCCCCCGCGTCGCCAATGGCCAGCACAGTATCGGCCGGGTACTTCTCGCGCAGCCAATCTCCCAGTGCCATGTGCGCCGCTTTGAGTCCCGCACGGTACCGGCCCGCCGACGCCTCGTGATTCCAGTGCCCCGTCACGTTGAAGTAGAGCGACAGCACCATGAGTGCGACAACCGCTACTCGCCCGGTTCCACGCCACATGCCCCTGGTTCCCTCATCGGCGAGGATCATCAACGGTACGAGCAAGGGTGCGAGAAAACGATGGCGACCCATGGTGTCGCTGCCCGACCAGAGATCGAAGCCAAGTCGAAAAATCAGCATCAGCCACAACACCAGGGTGAAGCGCACCACCCTCGGGTTCGCGCGTGACATCAGCCGGTGGCTGCCCAGGCCCGCAAGGCCGAGCGCGATCCAGATTGCGACCGGGGCTCGCCACGGATTGTCGAACAGAAAGCGACCCACGTCCCGGGCCCCATCGGCCAGCCGCACGAGTTGCGCTCCCGTGGCCTTGGCGTAGTAGGTATTCGGAAGTGGATAGCCGTAGTAGCTCCAGCGCCAGACTTCATGGCAAAGAACCGGGATTAGACCCGCCAACAGGAAGGCGCGCATCCAGTCGCGAATATCCTGGCGCCGTCCGGTTTCACCCCGGTGGGCGAAGACCATCAACGCGGGGAGCGCGATCAGCAGTGGCAGGGATTCCGGTCGAGTCAGAACCATCGCAGCCGCGAACAGTCCGACGCGGGTGCCACTCTGTCGGTCGGGATCGCGTTGAAAAGCGAGGGTGCACTCGAGCATCAAGACCATGAACAGTGGCGTTTCCATTCCGTCGCCGCAGTTGAGAATGAAAACCGGCTGCGTGGCCAACACCAGCACCCAGAAGCGACGGGCTGAACCCGTGGGGCTCGGAAATGTCCAGACTCGATACAGGATCCAGAGCGAGGCGATCAGGCTAAAGAGCTTGATGGCCGCGAGGCCCGACGAACCCGCCGCCAGTCGCAGGGGCAATCCTGCGAGCAACATCCAGAGAAACGAGGTGTAACCCTCGACGCGCTCGCCCAGGTTGTAGACCGCGCCAAATCCAGCGCCCAGATTACGCGAATAGCGAAAGGTGATGAACGCGTCGTCGAGCCAGTAGTCGCGATAGTCGGACCAGAGCCACACGAAGAGCAGGGAAGCCAGGGCGAAACTGGCAGAGCGGAGCGCGGCGGGGGCGCCGATTCGAATCGCCGCGTGCATGTGGGTATCTTACCGGCTCCTGTCCTGAGGGGGCCACCGACATCATTCGGCCAGGACAGGGTTCGATCAAATAGCGCTAGCTTCCCGTTTTTGCTAACGAATCGGGCAACATGGACATTGCAGACATCGGATTTGTGGGTTGGCGGGGAATGGTCGGCTCGGTCTTGCTCGAGCGAATGCGCGCCGAAGGCGACTTCGCGGGCATTGTGCCGCGCTTCTACTCGACTTCTCAGGTAGGGAAACCGGCCCCGGACGTCGGGTGCGACGCACCCCCGCTCGCCGACGCCTACGATATAGCAGTCCTGGCGCGCCACGATGCAATCGTCAGCTGTCAGGGAAGCGACTACACAAAACAAGTCTTGCCTCAGCTAAGGCGCAACGGCTGGGAGGGTTATTGGATCGACGCCGCGCGCACCAAGAGAATGGACGACGACAGCGTGATCATTCTCGACCCGGTGAATCGTTCTGTGATCGATCGCGGAATCGAGAAGGGCATCAAGAACTACATCGGCGGAAACTGCACGGTGAGTCTCATGCTGATGGGCCTCGACGGCTTGTTCCGCAACGGCTGGGTGGAGTGGATAACCGCCATGACTTACCAGTCTGCATCCGGAGCCGGCGCCAAGGGAATGATCGAGTTGATGAACCAGATACACGCCCTCAGCAACGGGTGTGCAGAATTACAGTCAGATCCGGCGGCGAGCGCCCTCGATATCGACAAACGATTCGGAACCGTGATGGGCGGCGACAGCTACCCCACCGAGATATTCGGTGTCCCCCTGGCGGGGAGTCTGATCCCATGGATCGACGCTCCCATGGAAGAAGGTTCGACACTCGAAGAGTGGAAGGCTCACGCCGAGGGCAATAAAATTCTCGGCAGCGACCCCGCGATTCCGATCGACGGCATTTGTGTGCGAGTCGGCGCCATGCGCTGTCACAGTCAAGCGTTTACTGTCAAACTCAATTCGGATGTTCCGCTGGATGAAATCGAGAGCGCGCTGGCCGAGGCAAACGACTGGGTTTCACTCATTCCGAACGAAGTGAATGCCACGCGGGAGAAGCTCACGCCGGCCGCGGTGACGGGTAGCTTGACGATTCCAATCGGTCGGGTGCGAAAGCTTCGGATGGGCCCCGAATACCTCGGCGCGTTCAGCGTGGGCGACCAATTGCTCTGGGGGGCAGCTGAACCTCTCCGGAGGATGCTGGGCATCCTTCGCGAGAGCTAGGCGTCTTGGGTCAGGGTTCTAGGAGTCCGCAGCAGCGTCTTCGGACGCTTTCTGTCGCAGCATGTTCAGCAGTTCGTCGGGTCCGCCCTGGCGAATGATTTCCCTGAATTGCGAACGGAAATTCGAAACGGTGCTGACCCCCTCGATCGTCACGTCGATGATTTTCCAGGTGTCGTTGCGGTTGCGAACGCGGTAGTTCATCTCGATCCCGTCGACGTCGCCCCCGACGACCCGGGTCGTGACCGTAACGTCCCCGCGCTTCTCGAGACGTGCACCTCTGACTTCGACCGATTCGTCCGCGTAACCAACCAGCCGCGAGCCATAGAATCGCGAAAGATAGTGTTTGAATTGTTCTTCGAAGTCCCGCCGCTGGTCCTTCGAAAATCGCTTGTAGTTTCGCGCGAGGACCAGGCGTGAGATCGTGCGAAAATCAAAATTGTTGAACACGATCAACTCGATGGCCTTGACCTTGGCTGGTTGCTCGACCTCCTCATTCGATAGTTCCGCGATAACGAGGTCGATGATCTCAGTCACAAGTCCGTGGGCGGCTGTTGTCTTTGGATCCAGTGCGGGATCAAGCGCGGGATCAAGCGCCGGAGCCAGTGACGGGTCAGGTACGGAAGCTGGCCCTGCTGCGCGCGACGGAAAAGCCTCGAGCACCGTGGCGGTCAGCACGACGAGAATCAGTCCTGCAATTCGATTGTGTCGGAGATCAGGTTCCACCATTGACGTCCTCGTCGTCTGAGTCTTCGAAATCATCGTAGTAATAGAGTTCCTCTTCGTCCACGGGTTCCAACCCGGCTCCATCATTCACCTTGCTCTTCAGGTTCTGCAAATACGCGTCGCGGCGAAAGACATACCAGTCGAATGCGTCCCGGCGCTCCCGTGCCATCTGATCGAGAACTTTGGCGCGCGAATTGAGCAGCTCCGTTCCAGTGATTGTCGCACTGGACCAGAAGGGAATGAAGTACGAATAGGGCGAGCTAAAGGCGTCTGCGACCAATCCAATGGCCGAGCGAGGCGTTGAAGGTCCGAGGAAAGGAAGTTCCAGGTACGGCCCCGACGCAACACCCCAGACGGCCAGGGTCTGTCCCCAGTCTTCATCGTTCTCGGGCACGCCTTCCATGGAAGCAACGTCTACAATCCCTCCGAAACCGAAAATCGTATTTGCAATGAACCGCACAAAATCCACTCCGGCGGCGGCGGGTTTGCCCTGCAGGAGGTTGTGAACCAGAACGACGGGTTGGTTGACATGGTCGAACAGGTTCCCGATCCCCTTTTCGACGAAATCGGGAAGGACGAAATCCCAGACCGTTGCCGCGGGCTCGAATGCGTAAACGTCCACGGCCTCGTTGAAGGCGAATGTCCCGCGATTGAAGCCTTCCCAGGGATCGGCTTCAGATCGGGTCGCACAACCGCCCGCAGCGATCACGCATGCCAGCAAGATGAGCATCCATGCTGATTGCACCACTGCCTTGGGCAACAGTTTCATTGGCAACAATACCTTCGACAACAACTCCATTGGAAACAACAGAACGCGGTCGGCGGCAGGTGCTGGGGCACTCATCAAAAGTCTCCGTGGCAAACAGCGCTGTATGTTAGCGTTGCATCGGAGAATCGGAAGCTCGACGCGAACCTGATCCGAAGCACGAGGTTGAATTATGGCGGACCCATATGATGCCATTGTCGTTGGAACCGGGTTTGCCTCGTCGTTTTTCCTGCATCGTCTGCTCGAGGGCTTGGACCCCACAGCGCGAGTTCTGGTGCTGGAAGCTGGTCGACGACTTCCGCACGCGTGGCAACTCGCTCATCCCCAGGGCCTCGAAAAACTGGCGCGAGATACCTTCATCAACCGCACCCCAGAGAAGCCGTGGATTGTCCAACGTGCCTTCGGCGGGGGGTCGAACTGTTGGTGGGCCTGCACTCCGCGATTGCTACCAAACGACTTCAGGCTCAGGTCTACCTACGCCGTGGCCAAGGATTGGCCAATTGGATACGACGACCTCGAAGAATCTTACTGTCAGGCGGAAGAGCTGATGTCCGTTGCCGGGCCGAGCGACGATTCTCCTTTCCCCCGCAGTCGCCCCTACCCGCTTCCGGCGCATCGCATGAGCGATCCCGACAAGCTGCTGAAGCGCGCTTTCCCCGGATCCTTCTACGCCCAACCCACCGCCCGTCCCTCGCGAAACGTCCCGGGCAAACGTCCCCAATGCTGTAACAGCGGGGTCTGTCAGCTCTGCCCGATCGATTCCAAGTTCACGATTGAAAACTCAATGCGGCACGTCTATCTCGACCAGAGAGTTCAGCTCGAAACGAACGCGCTGGTACAGCGCGTCGACACCCAAAATGGTTTGGCAACCGGCGTTCAATACTTGCGCAACGGGCGCGAACACATGGCCCGTGGCGAACTGGTGGCTCTTGGCGCCAGTGCGATCTTCAACCCGCACATATTGAAACGGTCTGGGCTCGAACATCCCGAACTCGGTCGCAATCTTCACGAACAGACTTCGATCAAGGTCAGCGTATTGCTCGACGGCGTAGACAATTTCCAGGGTGGCTCGAGCATTACCGGCCATGGCTACATGCTCTACGACGGTCCCTGGCGCAAAGAGAGTCCCGCGATCCTGATCGAAACCTGGAACGTGCCGCGCCTGCGCAACGAACGGGGAAAGTGGCGCCATTTGCTAAAACTCATGTGCATCGTCGAACAATACCCGCGGCGGGAAAATCGCGTGGAATTGGCGAGCGAAGATCCGACTCGACCTGCGGTTACGTTCAAAAAGAAAAACTCGGATACCGACAAAGCGCTGGCCACCCTCGAGCGAGAGCTTCCGATCCTCATGGGTAAACTTCCCGTCGAGGACGTGATCATCGCCAAAGACTTCGTGGAGACCGATGCCCACGTGCTCGGCACGGTGGTGATGGGGGACGATCCTCTACTGAGCGTGGTAGACCGATACTTGATTCACCACCGAGTGCGCAACCTGTTGGTGCTCGGGGGCAGCGCGTTCCCAACCTCATCCCCGGCGAATCCCACGCTCACACTCTCAGCGCTATCGCTCTGGGCAGCGGATCACCTCATTCAATGACGTCCAAAGACTTCTGGCGGACTCGAGAAATGATGAAAAATCGCAGAACCCTGAACTGGACCCGCCGTCGCCTGCTTCAATGGCTTGGCGTCGTGGGCGGAGGGCTGCTCGCCGGAGGTTGCGGGCCAGAGACAGGGAGTGACGACGATGCTTCGGCCAGCTCCCAGCCGCCCACGCGATTGCTCGACCTCGCGCTCCGCCAACACTTCTCATACTTGTCAATCGAGCCCAGAGTGATCGAGGTATTTGCGAGAGACCTGACTCGTCATCAGGGACCGTGGAACCCAAAGACGAGTCCAGCGCCCTTCACACGCTTCCTTGCGTCAACCGACTTCTTTCAGAACGGAGCCGATGAGAGCCGGACGTTGCACTATGTCGCGTACTACGACCCGTACGTTTCCTCTTGCTACAACCCATTCGAAATTTCGACCTAGCAAGCTGGATAGCAGGTGGTGGGACGAGTCGATAGCAACGTTCGATTTACCAAAGCGAGCAACCCGGCCGCAAGGGCGGATCTGGCTTCGGATACTGCGCCTTCATCTCTTCGAGGGACACGTCGAGGAAGCGCTTGATGACCTCGATCCTGCATTCGCGACGCTCTGACCCGTTGCCCTCGGCACATTCCACCGCGACGACCGAGCTGACGTACTGCGATTTGGTCGGCTCCGCCGAGCAGCCGCCCCAAGCCAACATCAAGATCAAGCTCGCGAGCCAGGCTCGAACGGGATACAGACGCGGACTGTTGGTGGAAACTTCCGAAAATCCCATGGTCGATTCACTAACACATCCGGTCAAGCGACTCCACCGGGTCGGGCCGGGTCGCCCAGATAGCCCAGTAGATAAGGAGAAGCTGGAACGGAAGCCTCCCGTAGAGGGCGGCAGCTGAAACGCCGTCGGCGAGGAATTGATCGGGATGCAAGGCCATGTTGACGTTCGCCGGGAACACGGCGATCAAAAGCAGCACCAGGCCGTATCCCGCGTGTCGCCTCAATCTCGGCACCAATACGCCAATGCCGAAAGCGATCTCGAACATTCCACTCAGATAGACCAATTCGAGTTGGAGTGGCAGGTAGGCGGGCATGGTAGCAATAAACGAATCGGTGCTGGCAAAATGGAGTGCGCCCATTCCGGGGAATAAAACCGCCAAGCCAAAAAGGCCGATTCGTTTCGCAATACTCTCGGGCAGATTCAGCATTGCGACATGGTAGGCAATTGAACTGCGGTATCCGCCAATCAGCCCCGCCAACACGATCTACTGGATGCCCTCGCGAGCCGAGATTCACGCGTTAGCATACTCCCCCATGCAAGCTGCCCTCGAGACATCCCTCACCCAGTGGTTTGAATGGGCCCCTTACCTTTCTCGATGGGCTGGGGATTTCGTTGGGTGAGGTGTGCATTTCGGTGCTCTCGATCTTCAAGGTCCTTCGCTCAGGGTCTCACGATCGCTGATTCTCGTCAAGCCTAGAGGCCTGGGCGGCAACGCTACAGGGTCATCACTACATGGGTGGCTACATGAAGGTCGGACGTTCGCCGATGACCTTCTTTTCTCGAAGAACTTCGACCTCTTCATCAGACAGGCCCAGTTCTTCCTTCAACATCTGGTCATTGTTTTGACCGAGGGTCGGAGGCGGTGCGCTGTGGAGCTGTTTTCCCAGAATTGAAAAATTCATCGGGAAGCCCGGATAGCGAGTATCTCCGGTAGTTGGATGCTGCATGTTCTGAAAGAACTCGCGGTGCAAGAGTTGCGGATTGGGCATCAACTGGTGGCCGTTGATGAGTGGAGAAGCCGGCACACCCGCGTCGAGCAACTGCTCGACCACTCGATCGATCGATTGTTCGGCCAGCCACAGCTCCAATTTCTCGTCGATTCGATCGTGTTCCTTCCGGCGACCCGCCCGATCCTCGAGCGATGCATCAGCGCTCAGCGCTGCATCGCCCATCAATGCGCAAAGTGCCTTCCACTGCTCGTCGGTTGAGATCGAAAGGGCAAGTTCAGCACCGTTCGCGCACGAGTAGACGCCCTGGGGCGCAGCTGCCGGTGAACGATTTTCGTCGCGGCAAAGAACTTCGCCAAACGCCGAGTACTCGATCACCTGCTCTGCCGCGAGATTCAGTGCAACCTCGACCAGGGGGACCTCGATCAACTGTCCCTCACCGGTTCGCTTCCGATGTTCCAGAGCCGCCAACAGCGCAATGACCGCATGCATGCCGCCCACCGGATCGCACACCCCGCGGATTACCAGTGGGAGATCTTCATAGCCCGTCAACCAGGCCAACCCACTCGCCTGTTCAATCGTCATCGCGAACCCGGGACGATCCCGCCACGGACCGTCGAGCCCGAACGCGGGCATACGCACCATGATGATCTCGGGATTGATCTCGCGCACCGCTTCCCAGCCGAGGCCAAAGTTTTCCATCACCCGCGCAGAGAAGTTTTCGATCACGATGTCCGCTTTTTCAATCAACTGCTTCAACAACGACAGACCTTCCGGACTGTCGAACTGGAGGGTGACACCGCGTTTGCCCGTATTGGCGCCGGCGAAGACCGCCGACCATTCCCACATCTGCTCGACGGGTCGGGCACCGGCAAAGCGCATGCCGTCGGGGCGCTGAATGGATTCGACCTTGAGCACATCGGCACCCATGTCTGACAACAAGCACGTGCAAAGCGGTCCAGCCCAAAAGGTCGTCAGGTCGAGCACGCGCAGTCCATCGAGGGGAAGCGGGGTGCCAGCCGTACGCTCTGCAAACTCACCCTCGTACCCGGCGACTTCGTCGAGCACTTCTTGTGTGTGTTGCCCCAGCGAGGGCGAGGGTCCGGGGGGGCGCAGCTCACTCTTCTCGAACAGGTAAGGCGGTCGCGGCTGCACTACGCCCTTCTCGTTTTTCCGAAACGTTCCTCGCGCGGCGAAGTGATCGACATCGGGCAGAGTGCGTCCGTTGCCGACGGGTGCCACCGGCACACGCAGCATTGTCGCCAACTCGACAATTTCGTCTACAGTCCGTTCTCGGGTCCAGCTGTGGACGATATTCTGAATGAAATCAAGATGTTCCATCCGATGATGCCCATCGAGGTAGGAGCGATCTTCGGCCATTTCTTGTTGGCCGATCATGGCGCAGAAGTCGACCCACTGCTGACCCGTGATCGTGCAAAACCCCACCCAGCCGTCCTTGGCCGGCTCGATCGACGGAAGATCGATACCCCGCGGCAATCGACCCTGGGTCCACTGGCCGTTCAGGTCGTGATAAACCGTCATCGACAACACCAGGGCTTCGAAACTCGACACGTCAACGTATTGACCTGCGCCAGTCTTTCCGGCCGAAAGCCATGCGCACAATCCCCCCACCGCAGCGTAGGCTCCGACCACCCATTCGCCGAGTCGCCCTCCCGTTGCCACCGGCTTGCGACCGGGAAGGCCTCGGTAATCCGTCGAGCCGACCGCAGCCTGCAGCGTAAATTCGCTGCTGGGCCTGTCGCGCCAGGGGCCAGTCTGGCCAAAGGGAGTGATCGAAACCAGCGAGAGCCCCGGGTTGCGTTGCTGAAGAACAGCGAGCGAAAGCCCAAGTTCATCCAGGGTACCGGGTGCAAAACTTTCGATCAGGAGGTCCGCCGTCGCCGCCAGGTCGAGCAGGGCCGCCCTGCCCTCCACCGTATCGAGATCAATGACGACACTGCGCTTCGAAGCGTTCAAAAATTCGAACAAGGGGCCGTCGTCGCCAGCGGCGAGTTCAGCTCCCGACGCTGACCAGCGGCGCAACGGATCGCCCTGGGGTGACTCCACCTTGATTACGTTCGCGCCCGCGTCGACCAGGAGCTTCGTCGCATACGGTCCGGCAATTTCCGTCGCGAGATCTACGACTCGCAGCCCCGCAAAGGGCCACCGCTCATTGTCCGGCATTCATTTTTCTCCCAGCACCATTGATCGTCGCGGCTTCGGAGCTCCAGGACCCGTTTCCAAAAGGTAGATCCAGCGGGGGGCTAGATCCACGTCAATTCGGTGGATTTAATTCCGACCATTGGAGCGTTTCTGCTGGCCTTGCCTCGACGAACTTCGGGTGGCATGCTGAAACGCGATGAGCGACTCAGCGATTTTTGCAGATCACCCACAACTCTTCGTCCGGCAACGCAAAGAATGGACGGAGATCATGATCGATTGGGAAACCAAGAACCAGTACACGATCTTGGATGTCCACCAGAACGAAGTTGGCACGGTGGTTGAGAAGTCTGGCGGGATCGCCGATTTCTTGGCGCGGTCTTTCTTGCGTTCCCATCGGCCCTTCGAAATCGGCGTATTCGACTCGAACGGAGGACTCGCGCTCAAGTTGATGCGGTCGTTCTTTTTCCTCTTTTCGAACATGGAGATTCAGGATCCAACGGGGCGAACCCTCGGACGCGTTCAGCGACGCTTTGGATTGCTCTACCGAAAATACGATCTATATGACGAAGCCGGAATTCTCTTCGCTCGGATCAAGGGCCCCCTCTGGAAAATTTGGACGTTTCCCGTCGTAAGCACCAGTGGAATCGGAGAGGCCAGCATCACCAAACGTTGGGGTGGAGCCCTGCGCGAAATTTTTACCGATGCGGATACGTTCTTGATCGACTTCATGCAAGGTCAATGGTCGGAGCAACAGCGAAGAGTGATCTTCTCCGCGGCGATCAGCATCGACTTCGACTTCTTCGAGAATAATCAAGCGAACGATGGACTCATCTGAGAGTGGCCCGTCTGAGCTGAATCACGCGATTCAGCTCAGACCGGTGGATCTCTCATTGGCAATTCGGATCGATAGCTGTCGCGATTATTTTCAAAATCTCGCACGACCGCGCTCGATGCACCGGCCGCCTTCAATTTCTCGATGACCTCTGTCTCGATCTGGATCGCCTCTTCGAATCGACCCTGTTCCGCCAGGGCAGCGGCCAAGGTGTCGAGATAAGCGGGGTCGCGCTTTCCGAGGTTCGCGATTGCCTGCCGTATCAATCCAACTGCCTTGGCACCGTCGCGCAAGCCCGGGTCGGGAATTGTGGCGAGGAGCCAGGCATAGTTGTTGACGTTGCTCGAAATCTCAGGACAGTCCGAAACGGCAGCACTGATCACGTCCCGTTGCTCCTCGAATCTCCGCTCGACGTGAAGCAATCGATTGAGCATGCTGACCGTCTCTTCGTGACATACACGCTCCAGATTCAGGATGAATAATTCGGCGATCGCATCCTGGTTCCTGCCTTCGGCCGCGAGTGCGGTCACCATCCTTTCTTTTATACGGAGATCCTGGGGATTGAACTCCAGGCTTCGACGCAGCAGGGGAATTGCGTCAGTCCATCGCTCGGCACCTTCATAACTCTCGCTCAGAAGGTTCGTCGCCAGAGAACTGTCGGGATTTCGCCGCAAAAACGGCTCGGCCCACTCGAGTGCAGCTTCGAACTTCTTTGCGACGATGGCCCCAACTGCAAAAGCGATGAGATCCATGTCTTCAGTTTTTGTCGTCGGATCCTCGCCAAATACTTCGAGGGATTCGCCTTCACTCGCGAACGACTTGCCACCCGCGACCTCGACATAGCCCAGGGCCCGAAGCTGCAATTCCACCTGGTGCGTCAGTTCATCGACGGAAGCCATGCTCTTTGCAGGCGCTGCGCCGAGAATCAATTCGAGTTTCGCGTGGAGTCGTGCCGCAACATCGGGCTCGGCGGCGATCCGATTATTGAGTTCATCGGGGTCTGTTTTGACATCGTAGAGTTCGGGATTGACCTTGTGAATGTACTTCCAGCGCCCCTCCCGAACGAAACGCAGTGGCGAAATATTGAACGTCGACACGACGCGGCTCGCTTCTCCATACGCCGTGAGATCGAGAGCCGAATGCGCTTCGCCCAGCAACGGTGCAAGCGACACCCCGTCGATGTCGTCCAGCGGATAGAGCCTGAGGAGATCGAGAGCAGTCGGGGCAATGTCCACGCTGCGCACGAGGGACTCGATCCGCTTGCCGCCGGACACTTCCGGAAGGCCCCAGAAAATCATGGGAATGCGCATCGTTGTGTCGTAGATAAAGTAGCTATGCGTGCGTTCGCCGTGCTCGAGCAGACCTTCGCCGTGATCGGCCGTCACGATCACGAGCGTGTTGTCGCGCAACCCGAGTTTCTCCAATTCCTCTATGAAGCGTCCCATCTGAGAATCTTGGTATGCCACTTCCGCGTGGTAGGGACTATCGGATATCTCTACGCTGAATGGAGGAGGTGCCTGGTAGGGTGCGTGTGCGTCAAAGTAGTGAAGCCAAAGGAAGAACTTGTCATTTCGATGCTGGCGCACGAATCGGATGCCGCTGTCGGTGATGTCGGAACCATCCCGCACCATGGTGACCTCGGCCTTGATCTCCCCGTCGCGTTCGCGAAACAGAGACTTCAATCGCGCCCCTTCACTGTGGGGACCTCGCACCGTCGAGTAGCCCTGACTGATCTGGGTTTCTTCCCGCATGACGATCGCCGCGACCTCTGCCCCGGTCACATAGCCAGCGGATTTCAGGACCTCGGCCAGGGTGAGATGATCATCTGAAAGGACGTAGCCCGCGTTGCCCCTCACTCCGTGAGCGAACGGATATTTTCCGGTGAAGATGGTGGCGTGGGCGGGAACGGTTTCGGGGCTCGAAGTCATGACGTCTTCGAACAGCGTGCCTTCTTTGGCCATCCGGTCGAAACTTGGCGAGGTCGCGAATGACTGACCGTAGGCACCCAGAGCGTCAGCCCTGGTGGTGTCGAGGGTAATGATCACCAGATTTGGCGACTCTCGCGTCGGCGGCGCGACCGGTGCAACAGGTGATGGATCCGACTCTTCGCGGCACCCTATCAGCAAACCCGCAACCGAAAAACAGAGGGAAAAAATAAGAGCAGTGCGGATACTGCAGTTGCGAGTCGACAAGTTTCCAATTCTCCTAACCCATCTCGAGGGTCCGAAGGCCTCAGCATAGGACAGATGGATTCAGATGCTGTTTCCGCACGTAGTCCGCGGCAGCTGCAGTGCAAGGCGCTCAGCCTCAATGGCGAACTGGGCGATAGGATCGACACGTACTCGGCCTGGCCGCACGGAGAGTTTCGTGGAAGACGATCAAATCGACAAGGATTCGAGCCTGATTCTGATCCTGTGTGATGAGAAACTGGAACGACTCTACGCGCTGCAGTTTTGCGAAATAGCCGAAGATCATTCACTCGAATTTCGCTTCGTCAGCGATCCCAAATTGTTCCTGCTCCTGTGCCTGCAAAACCCTCCGGCAGTTGGGTTGGTCGACCTGGCTGCGTTGATCCGTGGCAAGACCGAAGGCATGAACAAGCTCTTCGCCATTCGCAGCGTGTGGCCTGTGCTGCGAAGCAGGATCGGCTCCGATGGCAGCGCAGAAATCATGCGCATGAGTCCGCCGCTAAAGGGGCCATTCCAGGAAGCGATTATCGACATCCTGGACGGGGGATCTGCGTGGGAGAACGCAATTGAATCGAGAATGTATCTGCGCTGCCCGGTGACCTGTCGCGCTCGCCTGCGTGTCGCCGGAAGCGACGACGAATGGAGTCGCGTCAACATCAAAGACCTTTCCCGGGGCGGCTGTCTTGTCGTCGCATCCACTCCCCCCGCAACAGGGACGCGAATCGAGATCGAGGTTTGCGATCTACCGGGGGGTAGCGCCGTTTTGGATGCGGAGATCGTCTGGTCCTGTCAATGGGAGGACAGCCCTGATGTCCCGCAGTGTGGGGTGCGATTTGTCCAGGAGTCGTTTCCCGAAATACTTCACAATGCGCTGGGCGATCCCACCTTCGCGAAACTTCTGTAGCCACCTTCCGCCGCTTCCAGAAGTAGGAGCCTGACCCAAGACTCTCGTGGGAAGCCCAGGCGTCGAGGCGCGCCGCTGGCAAGGCGCGGAATCGCAGCTGTAGCTGGCTACAGCAAGGTTACGCAACGCAGCCAGCGGCGATGCATCGGCGCATGGGCGTCGCGACGAGTCTTGGGTCAGGCTCCTAGCTATCGCCTCGACCGCGAATGCGGGATGTCGGCCCGACTCCCCACCACGAGCCCTATGGGTACGGACCAGTCGCATTCACCGTGCACGCTGAAGCGCTTTCGCACTCGGTCGGAAGCTTCGGCAAAACACGAGCGCAGTGCCACAACGTCGTCGTCCGGAGTTCTCGAGCGAGTCACCCAATCTTCAAATTCGAGCGGGATGTCCCAGCTTTCCAGTTCCTGCAGCTCAAAGCCAACCTTGGCGAACATCTCGGTCCACTCGGAGACGCGGTAGTCCCGGACGTGGCTGGAGTCTCGCAGCAACTCGATGGTATTCAGGAAGCTGTCGAACTCGTCGTCGTCGGGCGAGAAGGAGTCGATCAGAACGAAGCGTCCCCCGGGTTTGAGGACCCGCGCCACTTCGCAAAGGGCCGCGGGAACGCTGGCGTAATGGTGCGCGCTTTGGCGTGAAGTCACGCGGTCAAAGGATGCGTCCGGGAACGGCATCGATTCTGCCGATGTCAGCTCGAACGATACGTTGGCAAGGCCTCGCTCCGCGGCCAGTCGCCTGCCCTGGTCGAGCATTGCCGGGGTTGGATCCGACGCCACGACCTCGCGGGCCTGGGTCGCGAACAACAATGCTGTGTGCCCTGCCCCCGACCCGATATCCAGCACGCGCTCTTCGCCGGAAAGCGCTCCCGCCGCGAGCATGGCTGGGAGATCCGGCCCCGCCGCGTGGTAGTTGAAGGATGCGTAGTCCTCGGCCGCGGGGCCAAACTGTTGTTCGACACTTCGTTTGACGCTCATGGAACTCTTCCTTCTATTACAAATTGATCTGGCTATTATACGCGGCCGAGTCTGGCCCCATAAAACACAAAGCCCTGGGAGGGCGCAAGCATTCATGACAACCGAATCCTCGATCAAAGTCAGCTTCGAACTCACGAAACGCGACATCAAGTATTTTCGCGAACGCCTCAAGCGCACGCGCACGAATCGCAGTGATCAAGACGAAGCACAGCTGATCAAGAGCGCCTCGACCCTGGTACAGAGGGCCATCGAGGCCGAGTCGCCCGACTTCGTGCGCATTCGCCTCAAGACCCTCGAAAAACTGGTCGAGATGGTACGAGATACCGAGTGGCGCCTCGAAGGTCGTGACCGGGCCCGGGTGTTGGATGCACTGGCATATTTCGCGGATCCAGAGGACTTGATCCCCGATCGCATTCCCGGCATCGGATACATCGACGATGCGATCATGATCGAGTTGGTCGCCCGAGAACTCAAGCACGAGATCAAGTCCTATGATGACTTCTGCGCATTTCGAGGCCAACGCGGCAAGAAGATCGACGACGAAAAACTCGAAGTGCGGCGGCAATCGCTTCAGCGCAGAATGAGACGACGACGACGAAGCGATACAGAGCGCATGCGCACAACTTCGATCAAATCGCCATTCAGACTTTGGTAACGTTTGCAAATGCAGGTATTCGACATCGCCCGTGCTCCCATTCATGACTGCAGTCGTTTCTTGGGGCGAATCATGATCGTCGCTGCGGGATGAGAGATCGCTCCTTCATCATCGTTGCGGCCTGCTTCTTCCTTTCTGGTTTCGCGGCCCTGATCTACGAAACGGCCTGGACCCGCGAGTTTTCTTTCGTCTTCGGCACCTCCGAACTCGCGGTCGCGACGGTACTGGCTGCCTACATGGCGGGACTTGCCGGAGGTGCTGCTGTCGGCGGCCGCATCGCGGTCAGCACCCATCGCCCTCTGGCGCTTTACGCGTTCCTCGAATTGGGCATCGGAATCGCAGCGCTCCTGGTACCCGTGGCCCTTTGGGGCGCGACCCAACTGCTGATCGCGCTGTTTGGGCAACAGAGTGCATTTGGCGAAACGAACCCCCTGGCAATCTCTACTTTCTATCTGGTGACAACCTTCGTCATCGTCATGATTCCCACTTCCTTCATGGGTGCCACGCTGCCACTCCTGTCTCGCCAGGTAGTGAGCAACGACGCGGAGATTGGACCACGCATCGGCGCGTTGTACGCCATCAATACTGCGGGCGCCGTAGCGGGTACGCTCACCGCGGCCTTTGCACTTCTGCCCACCCTGGGTATTCGCGGAACCGTCTACGTTGCGGTTGCGGCCAATGTGCTCGTGTTTCTGATCGTCGCGTATCTCGTCCGCAGCGCAGCGGTCGCGGTGGCGCCGGAGCCGAGCCGCGAAGATTCACAGGTCTCGAGTCGATCTGCGCCGCGCCGGATGCACTTCATTCTGCCTCTGATCTTGTTTTCCGGTGCGCTCTCGTTCGTCTATGAGGTTCTCTGGGCGAGGTTGCTCTCCCAACTGCTCGGCGGAAGCATCTATGCATTTACAACCATGCTGGCGAGCTTCCTGCTCGGAATCGCCATCGGCTCCGCCGGCGCGAGTCGGCTCGCGAACTCACCGGTGCGCGCACTGAAGCTCTTCGCCTGGGCCCAGGTGGGTATCGCACTGCTGACCGGCGCCGCTTTCGCAGCGATTGATTACGCCAGAACGGTGATCCAGCTGTTGGGCGGCGCGAGTCATCTTGTCGTCGATGTCACACTCGCGATGATGGTCTTGTTGCCCGCAGCAATCTGCATTGGCGCAACCTTTCCCTTCGCGGTGCGAATCCTGGCTCGCGACGCCGACGATGCCGGCCCGGCGAGCGCCCGGGTCTACAGCTGGAACACGGTTGGGGCGATCGCGGGTTCGATCGGAACCGCTTTCATCCTGCTGCCTGAGCTCGGCTTCCGCGACACGATTGCGCTCGGGATCACCGCCAACCTGGGAATTGGGGCCGCCGCTCTGTTCTTCGCTGGACAGAAAAAAATTCTCCTGGCCATCCCCGCCGCGGCGGCCGTGTTGCTCGGGTTGCTCTTGCCCGGAGAGCCTTGGCAGGTCCTGCGCACTACCCCGCTGGGTCGCAGCAATGCCCCCATCGCCGGACATGTCGACTTCTTCGAGGTTGGCCGCAGCGCGACGGTCCTGCTGACCCGGACCTCACCCACCGAGTGGAGGCTTTCAACAAACGGCCTGCCGGAGTCGATGGTCTCCACGCCAGAAGAACCTCCAACAAAATTGGCGACCGCAGTCATGCTCGGAACCATTGGGCCCCTGTTGCGACCGGAGGCGCGCTCGATGTTGGTCGTCGGGCTGGGCGGAGGCGTGACGGTCGAGCAGATCCCCCTCAACATCGAACGAATCGACGTCATCGAACTCGAGGAGGAAGTCGTCGCGGCCAATCGCTGGCTGGGAGATCGGCGAGCAATCGACCCATTCGCAGACCCGCGCGTACATGTGCACATCAACGACGCGCGCAGTGCGCTCTTTCTGAGTGATCAGAAGTTCGACGTCATCGCAGCGCAAGCATCGCATCCGTGGACTGGGGGCGCGGCGCATCTCTATACGGGAGAATTTTTCGGACTGGCGTCCGATCACCTCAACGAGCAGGGGGTCCTCGTTCAATGGATCGGCAGGGCCTTCGTCGATGTAGACCTGTTGAAGACGATGGTCGGAACCCTGCTCGACCACTTCGAATACGTTCATGTCTATCGAAATATTCTCTTTGTCGCCTCGAACTCTCCTCTGCCCGACTTGCTCGATTTCGACGCGCTTCGTGTGCATGACCCCGACATCTCGATTCGCACGGGGCTCTACACGCAAGAGGACTTCGCCACCTATCTGCTGTTGGATTCCGAAGCAAGTGTCGCGTTTGCTCAGAATGCCGAGCTGACTTCGGACGATCGAAACCTGCTCCAAATGCGGTCTCCGAAGATTGGCCGACTGTCGAAAGACGAAAAAGCCCAAAGCAAGCGCAAAGTCAACAGTGCCTTTCGCACCCACGATCCACTCCGACGTTTTGTCGCGGAGGGCAGGCTCGATGGGGTCGAGTTGGCGCTGGCGCTGAAGTCCCAACAACAGGTTGAACGCGCTTTCGAACTGGCCAAGCGCCTCGATAAACCGAAGGATCGCGAGACTCTTCGACTGTTGGGAATTGGGGGATCGGCGGGTCGCCCCCGACTCATTCAATACTTGAAGAAGTACCCGGGTGATGCCAGGGTTCGAGCGCAATTGCTCCGGTACAGCTTCGCTTCCTCGACAAGGGTCGAGGTCGATCAACTACTGCCCGACATCGACCCCACCCCCGCGGAACAAGATCTCATTGACGCGATGCTGCGCAGTGGAAAAAGCGATTGGCAGGGAGTCCAGGCTCTGGAAAAGCAACTTGCAGCCATTTCCCCCACCAACGCGCTCTACCAAGAAGCCGTATTTCTCCGAGCCAACTGGCGAATCGAAACCGGAGACTCCATCCACATCCGGAATGCGATCGAGATCATCGACGTCGCCTATCGCGCTACGCGATCGAATCGGCTGTTGCTGCTGCGCTCCCGAGCGGCGGAGGCGATGGGCGACCCGCGGGCTGCGATCGCATCCCTGGCGCGCATCAACCTCGTGGGAACTCGAAAAAAGGACCCGGGACTGCGCAATCACGTCCGATTGAAATTGCGGGGCATTGTCGCTGAAGGCAAAGACGCCGAGTGGCGCGATAGAATTTTGCAAACTCGTTTTAGAACTGAAGTCCCTGGCGCTGCCCAGAGCGATGCGATGCCTGCGGCCCACTAGGAACTGCAGGTTTCACCCGACTCCTGAAACTCTCCAATCGATTTCGCTCGAGCCCGCGAAGCCGGGTTTTGCACTGTGGCGTTCGACGGCGCTATGGTGGACCCTCTGATAGACTCAAAGCCGGGCTACCGTAGCCCACGGTCGAAAACCCGAAATTGGAGATCCGTCCGCCATGCCCTTGAAAGTCACGTTCGAACTGAGTGATCAGGATCTGGATTACTTCCGAGGAATCTTGGCCGAGGTCAAGTCGCGATCCGATAGCGAGTCGAGCGACGAATTGATTTCCCGCGCCACCGCCGCACTGGCCGAACTCCCCACCGAAGCCCCGGAATTCGTAATCGAACGCACCGAAAAGCTGCGCTCGATGATCGACATGGTGAACGACAAGGAATGGCGCCTTGAAGGGGAGGACCGCGAACGAGTCGTGCGAGCCCTCGCCTACTTCGCAGACCCCAAGGATTTGATCCCCGACTGCGTCCCCGGGATCGGTTTCCTCGATGACGCGATCATGATCGAGTTGGTCGTGCAAGAGCTCGAGCACGAGATCGAAGCCTATTCAGATTTCTGCCGTATGCGCGAGAAGAAGGACATGATCCTCAAATCCGGCAACGGCGGCCCCACCAACCGCGAGGAGTGGCTGGAAGCGAGGCGGGTACAACTTCAACAGCGGATGCAGAGACGCCGGCGGCGGCGCGCAGATTCAGACCGATCTCAGCGGACGCGCGCACGCAAGTCGCCGATCTCTCTCTGGTAAACACCCCGAAGAATGCGCCGCAACGTATCGTTCTCCCTGCTCCTGGTCTGTTTTTTCCTTTCGGGACTGGCGGGCCTGATCTACCAGACCGCGTGGACCCGCGAATTCGCATTCGTATTCGGGACCTCGAATCTCGCCGTGGCGACGGTGCTCGCAGCCTACATGGCGGGCCTGGCGGCTGGAGCAGCTGTTGCGGCCCGCTTTGCCCACCGGATCACCCGGCCGCTGCTCACCTATGGCCTGTTGGAGTTGGGGGTCGGGCTGAGCGCTCTGGGCGTTCCCTTCGCGATTGATGGCTCTCAGGCGCTGCATGTGGCGCTGCTCGGAGGGCAGGCAGCACTTTCGAGCACTGGCGGACTCTCGACGGCCCTGTTTTATCTGGTTTGCTCCTTCGTAATTCTGATGGTCCCGACCGCCATGATGGGCGCGACCCTACCGCTGCTGGTGCGCCACTCGGTGCACACTGAAGATGAGATCGGCAGCAAGATCGGTCTGCTCTATTCGATCAACACGGCCGGGGCGGTGGTGGGAACCATCGTCGCGGCGTTTCTGCTGCTCCCGACCCTCGGTCTGCGCCAGACCATCTATGTGGCGGCTGGATTCAATGGGCTGGTGTTTCTGGCCGCCTGGGCCCTGGCTCGCAGCGCAGGGAACCGACTTTCGACCGATCGAGCTCTGCCGACCCGCGACCTGCCCGCTGCCGGCAAGACGGCGTGGATGCTTCCGCTGATTTTTGTTTCCGGCATGGTCTCCTTCACCTACGAAGTCCTCTGGGTGCGCCTGCTCGAGCACATGCTCGGCGGCAGCGTCTACGCATTTTCAACCATGCTGGCCAGCTTCTTGGCTGGCATCGCCCTCGGCGCAGCGGTGGCCTCACGGCTGGGCACAACCCGCGAGCGAGCCGCGAGCGGTTTTGCGATCGCTCAACTTGGCATCGCTGGACTCTCCCTGGTGGCCTTTTCCGCAGTGGACTGGATCCCGTCACTGACCGAGAGCTTGAGACACAGCGGCTACTCCAAGCTGCTGGTCGACTGGGTTGCATCGACGCTGACTCTCTTCCCAGCGGCTGCGCTGATCGGTGCCACCTTCCCATTTGCAGTGCGCGTGATGGCCAGGAACGAAGCCGACGCAGGTCCCGCCAGCGCTCGGGTTTACGCTGTGAACACCCTGGGATCGGTTGTGGGCGCAATCACTGCGGGCTTCTTCGTGATTCCCGTCCTCGGCTATGCGGGCACGCTGATCGCCTGTGTGGCCCTCAATCTGATGCTCGCGATCGCCACCGCGTGGGGCCTGGTCGATCGGCGCCCTCGGCGGCTGCAAATCGCCGGGGCGGTCGGTCTGGTGGCATTGGTGATGCTTCCCCCTGGTCAACCCTGGAAGATTCTGCGCTATTCGGCGTTGGCTCGTGCTGCCAACCAGGAGGACACGATCCGCTACCTGGGAGTCGGACGGGCCGCGACGGTTTTGCTGCTGGAATCTCCCGTTCAATGGTTCCTCCGCACCAACGGCAACCCGGAAGGCCGAATAACCCGACCGGGAATACCCCGGGACCAGGGGCTGGTGGCTCGCTGGCTGGGGGGGCTGCCCAGCCTGGCTCGGCCCGAGGCGAATTCGCTGTTGGTCGTCGGCTTCGGGGGGGGCCTGGCGCTCGAGACCGTCCCGTCGCTGATCGAGCAGATCGACGTGATCGAGTTGGAGCCCGAAGTGGTCGAGGCCAATCGCAGCCTGGGCGATCTGCGCTGGCGGGATCCCTTGAAGGATCCCCGAATCACCGTGCACCTGAACGACGCGCGCAACGCCCTGATCCTGACAGACCAGCGCTTCGACGCGATCGTGTCGCAGCCGTCGCACCCCTGGTCGGCCGGCGCATCCCATCTCTATACCCAAGAGTTTTTCGAACTCGCGCAAGACCACCTCGAGCCCGAAGGAGTGTTCGTCCAGTGGATTGGGCTGCACTTTGTCGACGAGCCACTGTTTCGGACTTTGCTCGCCACCCTCGGCGAAGTCTTCGATTACGTCCAGGTTTACAATCCGGCCGGCAGCGCTGGAGTGTTGTTTCTCGCTTCGGACGCTCCCTTCGACATGCCAAACTCCGCGGCCCAGGCGATTGCCAAAGCGCCTGAGGATTTTCGACACCTCAACGTCTATTCCCGCGAGGATGTCCTTGCGAGTCTGATCCTGGACGAGAAAGGAGTGCGTGAACTTGCGCGGGGTGCCGAGATCAATCGAGACGATCACAACATCATCCAGCTTCGAACTCCCAGGATTCTCGGCCGCGCCATCGGAGGGCGAATCCATCAGCTGGTCAGTCTGCACGACCCGCTGCCTGCACTTTCGCGCGATCGGCTGGACGTCTTCTACCTGATGAGCCTGCTCAAGCACGGGCGCAGTGAGCAGCTCGCCGAGAGCCTGGAAAACCCCCTGGACATCGAGGTTGCTGGCGCGATCAGGAACGCAGCCGTGCGCAAGTCTGAGACTGCGCGCAAAGCATTGGAATCGGTGTTGGAGGAAGATCCGCGGCACCTGCAAGCACGCTCGGCGAGACTGGCTCTGTCGAAGTACGCGATCGGTCACGGCGCCGATCCCGCGGATTTCGTCCAGCTACCCCTTTACGGGGCAGAACAGGCGGTGGTCTCCGGCTGGATCGCCGAGGTCGCAGAAGACTGGGAGACATTGCGCACCCTCGACTCTGCGCTCGCTGTGATTTCGCGCCAGCACCCCCTCTCGGGCCAGGCCTCATGGCTGCAAACGCAGTGGCGCATCGCGGGTGATGAACCCCGACTGGGGGAAGAGGCCGTTGAGATCATCGACCGGGCGATTTCGATTTCTCGCTGGTCTGACCGCACGTTGCTTCGAGCCCAAGCAAGCGTCCTGGCCGGGGATCACCTGGCAGCCCTCGATTCCCTCTCGAAAATCAACCCTCGGTTTCTCGCCAACCGATCGAAGAGCCAGGAGTTCGCGCGGCGGGCGAAAAGCGTGCTGCTCAGGATTCCGCGCGATCCGCAACTCGAAAGGCTCCGAATCCAGGTCGACCGCCTGCTGGGTGAATGAGGCATCGATGGATGGGTGGAACTAGATCTCTCCGAGGGGCCGCACGAAGGTATCGTCGTAGGATGCGTATACGAAGATGTCCCAAGCTGTTGCAATGCGCCCTGCAGGCGCCACAAAGGGCACTGACACGACAAAAAGAGCGAAGCCACCCAGGGTGGCCACGACACCAACCGGTCGCAATACAACCGCGTCGAACACCGAGAGTCCCACCAATTCCCAGTCGAATTCTTCGACCTGTTCGACTTTCACGACTTCTGTGACTTCTTCGACTTGTGTGACTTCTTCGATTTCTGTGGCTTCTGTGACTTTTTCG
The DNA here is from genome assembly GCA_022563535.1 of Myxococcales bacterium. NCBI lineage: Bacteria > Pseudomonadati > Myxococcota > Myxococcia > Myxococcales > Myxococcales bacterium. Next base: position 630 of record JADFNE010000008.1, on the reverse strand, counting down.
GTCTCCACCTCGACAACCGAGCCCGAAGCTTCCTCTGCTTGATCAGTGCCCGCGTTCATCGCCGCCAGTGACCCAGCGGAGGCGATGCTGAATGCGGCGATGAGCCCAACCAGGGATCTCCATCGCACTCTCAACCGCACCCGCGACTTCACTACGTTGGACACGTTGGACACGTTGGACGCGAACATTCTGACCTACCTCCCCGACACCCTATCGATGGTTACTCTTCGACACGATACAGCATTGGGCCCCCAGCGAATCGCCAGGGCCACAAAACGTTCAAGGGCACGGCCGTGTTATGGCCGTGCCCTTGATGTTTCTGCGTGATTCGTTTTGCGGGGATCTACGCCTCGCTAGCGAACCGCCTTCGAAGCATGAAACCTGCCGACAGGGCGATCAAAGTGGCGACGGTCGCAAGACCGGCCGGACCCATCGAAGGCGTCAAAAGGCCGTCGTCGAATACCAACGTAACCACGTCCAGTGCCGGGAATTCCAGATGTGACGTGGTTCGATTCGTGGTACCGCCTGCAACCAGCGTAATGGAGCCGTTGCCGTTGCCATCTCGCCCGTCGAAGCCCCGAGCAGTCAGGGTGTCGGTTTGCGGAGATGCGCCCGCAAGCTCGACGTTCA